>JAFRMZ010000006.1 GCA_017430465.1 Oscillospiraceae bacterium | reverse complement strand
AGGAACAGTATCAGGAATATCATCAGACATGTCTGCAAATGATTGCCGAGGGGAAATTTTACTGTGCATCGGCTTATGCAAGAGTGCTGTCAGAAGAATTCACACAGTTTGAAAATTATGGTACGCAAGTCGCCTTTGCGTTCAATGACCCGCTGACCGAATGCAGTTATAATTCTGATGTAATTTATGAAACCTATCTGGAATATCCTACCGATGTGTCGGAAATTCTTGTGATTCCGGCAGTTCTGCGGAATTATTTTCTTGACCATTGCAATTATGACAATCGGATTCATGCATTGCAGGATGCTGTTTCTTCAAACAGATTTCTGGAAGAAAATCCTCCGCTGAGACAGCTTGTTTATAAATTGCAGGAATTTAAAGCGAAACATCATCATGGTGTCGATTTTTATGCGGATTATCATCTGAAAGACAGAAAAGAAATGGAAGAAATTTTCCTTGCTGTCAAAAAAGAGGCCACTGTTCTGTATGATAATTATATCGAAGAAAAAATAAGAGAACGTGTACCGCATAAACGTCTGCTGGAAACAAAGAAACTGCTGTTCGGCCAAAAAGAAGACCTTGCATGTTATCTGGAAGCTGTCAAGAACGATGACCGTGAAGTACTGGATTTGATGAAAGAATATCTCTCCGATGTATTTGTCAAGGAAAAATGTCAAATCAGTGAATATAACATAGATGTTGACAAAATCAACAAGCTGATTGATAAAAAATGGCAGGAAGCCGGCGGAAAAATTATCGCAGAGAAAAAAACATCTGACCTGATGGGCAGTCTGCGTTCCAATGTTTTCAATTCTGTTAAGAAAATTGCATCTGTGCTCTGTAAGTATGTCGAAACAGTGTCGTTTTTGTCAGGTGAAGGAGAGAAAGAAGATAATATTGATTATCAGCGCATAAAACCCGTATTGTTGAAATATATCAGTGAAGCACAGGCATGGTATCAGAACCGGCAGAATCAGGATGATGTATTTTCAGCCGCTGCAGAAACTGCTGTCTGCGGTACGCTGGAAGAACTTCGGAAACGTCTTGACGGCTCTTACGATGATACTGAAAAAGACTATTTTTATCTGGATTTCCTCAAAAATGGATATGTTCTGCTGGACGGCGATTACATGCCTGTACTGGATGAAATTTATGAAGTGCCTAATCTTTCTGTACTTTCAAGAATCGAAAAGCATTTCCGGTCAGGTGGCGTGTCTCTGGAACAGCGGTTGCAGGCAATTCTTTGCGGGGATGATGATTACGGCTCGGCTCGGCTGATTCTCAGCTATCTGAAGAAACACCCCGAACTTGTCAGCAATCCGGAACTGCTGAATACAAATATTGAAGAAGCTCTTGAATATCCCAGCAGAGACATGGAAAACAAGCGCAGAAATTTCATCGCTGATGTTGAACTCGCCCAGAGCTGGGGACAGATTAACAATACACAGGAAGACATGAAAGAAATACTTATCCAGATTATGGAAAGATGGTACTGCTGGGCAATTCAAACCGGAAATTACGGATTTTTCTATAAAATTCTTTCAGAAATCCGTACAAAAATCAAACAGGATGCGCAGTTCCGTGCAGTCGAACTGGAAAATCAGCTAAAACTGTTTATTTCCGAACACCCAGAATGGAAAGAAGATGAAAAAATCTCTCAGGCAGTTGAAAAAATCAGATACAGAATTCAAGTGCAGAATTACGCTGCTGCGGAAGACCTTCTGAACAGAGTCATTGATAATGACCTTGATACAGGCATTATTGATTTTGAAAAAGACTATCTGGAAGAATTTCTGGAAGAATATACACTCAATGCCGAAAAGGCCGGCCGTGCAGATAAGTCTATGCCGTTCAGTATTTCCAAGCATAACAAAGATACTAAAGGCGCATCCCGTATTATTGATAACTGGCCGAAAGGAGGAACAGCTTCTCCTGTTAAAATCAAGGAACTGCTGACGGCATTCGGCTTCAATGTGGATGAAGTTGTTGCAAAAGAACCGATTCAGGGAAAAGAACATTTTCAGGTATCGCTTGTCCGTCCCCAAAACGGCAGAAAAGGAAATTATACACATCCTGTTTCGGCATTCGGTTCGGAGGCAGAAGACAAAGGCTTCCGTGTAGTCTGTATCTTCGGAAAAATGACCGCCAGCCGTCTGATTGATATGTTCAAGGAAATCGGAAATACCAGACATACTATGATTCTGCTTGATTTTTCTCTCGGTCAGGCGGAAAGAAAAGAACTCGCCCGAAAAGCAAAAGTAGAATACAGCGGTAAGACATTTATCGTAATTGACAGAATCGTAGCTGTTTATCTGGCAAGACATTATTCTGAAACAGCCGTCAGCCGTATGCTGATGGCAGTCACAATGCCTTTTGCAGCATATCAGCCCTATGCGATGGAAGCCCCTGTACCACCTGAAATGTTTATGGGACGGAAATATGAACTAGAACAGATTATTTCTCCAAACGGTGTCAATTTTGTTTACGGAGGCAGACAGCTCGGAAAATCAGCCTTGCTTAAAATGGCGCAGAAATATACAGATATGAACGAAGCCGGCGAACGTGCCGTATTTGTAGAAATTAAAAATCTGAATTATGAAGAAGCTGCGCTGAAAATTTCCCGTGAACTTTATGATGTCGGCATCATCCGAGAAGAACAAATTACTAAAAACTGGCAGGAACTCTCTAGAACACTCAAAAACCGATTGCTCAGACCAGAACCCGAACAGGAAGAAATTCCCTATCTGCTTCTTTTGCTGGATGAAGCAGAAGATTTTATCGAAAGCAGTGAACCTGTTGAATTTGCACCGCTGGATGAGCTCAAAGATTTGCAGAATAACGGTGAGGGACATTTTAAGTTTGTTATCGCAGGTCTGCGGAATATCATCCGTTTCAAGAAAGAAGATGCCCTGAAAAATAACAAGGTTCTGACAAAGTTAACAGCTCTGACAGTTATGCCGTTCAAAACGGCCGAAGCACGGCAACTTCTGGAAGTACCACTGTATTATCTGGGATTCCGTTTTCCCAATGACAGCAAAACAGAAATGCTGATTTCCAATATTTTTGGCACAACCAATTATTTCCCCGGCCTGCTTCAGTTGTACTGTTCCAAGTTAATCGAAGCACTCCGCAAAGAATATGCCGGTTATGATGAGCTGGAGTCGCCCCCTTATATCATTCGAGAAGAACATATCAAGAAAGCTCTGGCAGATTCTACACTTACAAAAGAAATCCGAGAAAAGTTTTTCATTACGCTGAGAGTCGGCAATGATGATTATTATTATCTGATTGCTTTGCTGGCTGCATATCATTATCATAATAATATCAGTCAGGACGGATGCAGCGCAAAGGAAATCCGTGAAATCGCCGAAAGTTATTCTATTTCCAAAATTTCCTCCATGACGGATGACAAGATTGATGCCCTTATGGAAGAAATGCGTGAACTGAATGTCTTTCAGCAGGTCAAAAAAGGCAGATACCGTTTTTCAAGACGCAATTTCCGTGAAATGATGGGAAATGTACAGAAAATTGATGATGAAATTGTAGAATACGGTATCCGTGACGGAGGCTGAATATGAAAAATGAAAATCAAGGCGCAGTCTGGTGGGAAAATGTCACCAAAGCCAAATTACTGATAGATACTGTTGTAAATACACTGCTTTCCGGCAGAAATATCGTGCTGAACCTTCCGCAGTTTGTGCCGTGGCGTGATGTATTCTACGAAATGATTGATGATGCCCTGATATATCAGACACCTGAAAATCAACTGGTTTCTGTCAGTTGTCCCAAAGAACAGCCCGGAAAATACCTTCTGGAGCATTACTGCAAAAGAGAAAAAAGAGAATCTTATCGCTGTGGTATGTCTTATGCAGAATTTTTAGCGAAAAATCCGGACATTGTTCTGCATCGCCGGTACTTATGGTTGCAGAATCTTTCTCAGGAATCTGTTAATGAATGGGTTGCATTTATTACAGAATATAATCAGTATCTGGAGAAAGATGCACCAAGGGCACAGTTTATACTGGAAGTGTCAGAAAATGTAAATATCGAAAAGAAAAACAATTTGATTTCTGAAATTCAGTTTAATAAAATTATTAAATGGTTCGATGTGGCGACATTCTGTATGCTTCTGTGTACAGATGAAAAAATGAATGATGCTGTCAAAAGTTATCTTGCAGATTTGGTGGCCTCTGTCTGTGAAACAGATGTGGAACTGTGTACGGAATGTATCAGTATCGGACAGAAATTTCTGAAAAATCCGGTGGAATGTCTGGAACAAATTATTATGACACATACACATAATGACGGTTCGCCGTTTGAACTGGTATTTGATACCAAAGTGATAGAGCGAAAAATCTGGAAAAGTCAGATAAAGCATCTTTTTCCGGCATTGGAGTCTTATCGGAGCAGTTTGGTAGAAAAACATTATCAGGAAATTGACAATGTTCTGCCTATCCAGAATAATGCCGGAGAAGATATAGATTCTCCGGAAGCAGTAGAGCTTACTTCGCTAGTATATCTTGCTGACAGACATGATATTACGCTTAGCGAGAAAGAGAAAAAAGAACTGCGCACATGCCGTCAGGCACGCAATGACTTGGCACATCTTAGAAATGTTAGCTGGAAAAACGCAGAACAGATATTTAATTATAAATACTGAAAAAGTTCAGGTTATCAGAATACCGCATACAGAATGCGGTATTCTTTTTTGTACGGCCGTTGTGTTTCTGCACAGTTATAAAGCTTCTT
>JAFRMZ010000043.1 GCA_017430465.1 Oscillospiraceae bacterium | reverse complement strand
TTCCAGATGATTCGGCATGTCTGTTTTGTACTGAGAATTATATTTCTAAATGGAATCTGAAATCGAACATAATCGAACAATTATATGTACCTGATACACCTTTTATTGAGTATGCATCCATTTCTCCTGACGGAGAATATTGTGTGATGCAGTACCAGAATCAGATTCATCTGATACATATCTCAACGCAAACTGATACAGAACTTCCAGAAAATCAGATACAGAAAGTTTTGTTTTCAGATAATGGTTTTCTGTTACACATTCTGAAAGAAAATAATCAGATTGAATTGATACAATATGCCTTTTCTGGTGAAAAAACTGTTTTATCTATTGAAACATATCCGCAGTCTTTCAAGAACTGTAACTTTCAGGATGCAAATTATCTTGTTCCTGAAAATAAGGAAATTCTATGCAGATTAGGTGCAGTAACAAACCAAACAGGCTGACAGTATAAATATTCATTGTAGTTACCTCTATCTATTTAAAATCCACTATCTACAACTTAAGAATAGATTCTGTGAGAACTCAAATTTCACCCATCAGTGTTATGGCTAAATTACAATGGAAAATATTTGAGTGAAAAAACAGATTTACTCAATTTCTGCTTAAGTTGTTGATAGTGGTTTTACATCTGCTGGATTGCTCGTGTCGATTTATGGTGCAATTCAGCGAATGTGGGATATGATTTAATTATACCATTTGAAAGGATACCATGAAAGGTTTCTTTTGCGAAATATCGTACCGAATTGCAGAAATCTGCGATTCGGATTTTTTATTTTTTGTGAAAAAATAATTTTTCAGTATTCTATGTTACCCAATTTTAGAGTAAAAGTCAATATCACTATACACCAGAGATTTCTTCTATATTTTGTTGACTATTGACATTCATTTTCTGAGTATTGTATAATACTATCATGGAGGTTGATGAAATGGCTGAATTACGATTAAGATTGAGAGAACTGCGAGAAAATAGGGAGCTGTCACAGGCAGAAATGGCAAAAAAACTCGGTGTTTCTCAGCAGACCTATTCTCGTTATGAATCCCATACAACTGAAATTCCACTGAAACTGCTGATTTATCTTGCTGAATATTATGATACCAGCACGGATTATCTGCTTGGCATCACGAATCAGGATAAATCCTATCCGAAAATAACGTAAAATGACCGTCAGCTACTATTTCCCGCCATACTGCTTTGAAACAATAAAGCAGTATGGCATTTTTTATTTTTTCTTTGCTTCTCGGCTCAGAAAAAGTATTGCTTCTTCCGGAGTCGGGGTTTCACCTGTTCTGGACATTGCACTCCATTTTTTCTGGATTTTGGGGTCTGAACTTTTCATGCCTTCCTCAATAGCAATGGAAATTTCTCTTCGTACTTCTGCCACTGTTGTATGATTTTCGGCAGCAATTCTTATCAAAATTTTTCTGATATTTGCCATGATTCATGCTCCTTTTTGAGTGTTTTGTCTTTACGGTAATATTATAATACCAAATCGGTAATATGTCAATAGCAAATCTGCCGAATTGGTAATAAAAATTTTCCAACATTGGTAGTATAATAATAGTATAGATGTAAAATCCTCAAGAACATGGAGATGTGCATATGAATCTGAAACTGAAAGAAATACGCCTTATCAGAGGTATGTCACAGCAGACCGTAGCAGATTATCTGCACTGTTCTGCCGTATGCTATTCAAGATATGAAACCGGAAACAGGTGTCCCTCTCTGGACTTGCTGATTCAAATGGCAGACTGCTTTGATGTGACGGTGGATTATCTTCTTGGCAGGCAGCAGATTTCGGCACAGGGACTCACTCCATATGAAACTGCACTTGTGGATGCCGCAAGAAAAGCGGATGACAGAGCAAGGGAAGATGCATTGCAGCTGCTGCAGGCACACTCAGCAGAAATAACGTAATTTGACCGTCAGGAAATTTCTTGACAAAATGCCGATATTATGGTATACTAAAGAAAATGAAAGGATATGCCCCAATGGGAAAACGTGACACTTATACAAAACAATATATTGCCCGTCCGCTGATTTTTGCAGATGCGTTTAATTATCTGCTTTATAACGGCAGACAGGTGATAAAGCCAGATACATTGAAACCTGTGGACACAACAGAAGTGATTATTCCATACGGAAACAATGCAGAAGTTCCTGTTCAGAAATATCGTGACAACATGAAAATCTGGGCAGCAATGCAGGACGGAAAAGCAGTCTACGTTCTGCTTGGCAGTGAAAATCAAAGCAGTATCCACTATGCAATGCCTGTGAAAGATATGCTCTATGACAGTATTAACTACGCTGCACAGGTGGATTCTGCAAGACAATCTTATAAAAGTTTCAAGTTTGATGAAGATGGTGTGAGAATTTCACTAACACGTTCGGAATTTTTATCAGGATTCCGCAAAGGCGACAAGCTGATGCCTGTCATCACAGCCGTGATTTATTTTGGTGCAGAAGAATGGGACGCTCCTATGAGTATTCATGAGATGCTGGATGTTGATGAAGAACTGTTGCCGTTTATTCCGAATTACCGCATTAATCTGATTGCACCTGCAAATATTCCGGACAGTGATTTTTCAACAAAAGACAGTACCGGAAGATTCCATACAGGATTTGGCACATTGATGCAGGTCATCAAGCATCAGAATGAAATCGAAGTCGCTGATATTTTGAGCAATGCTCCAAAAATAGATGAAGCCTCAGCAGATATGATTGCAGAGGTTGCCAATATTAAATTTGAAAAATCTGTTGACGAGAAAGGAGAGGTTGATATGTGTAAAGGCATGGAGGCTTATACGCTGAAAACAGAGATTATCGGGGCAATCGGAATTCTTCGGGATTTGAATATGTCCGAGGAAGACATCATCGAACGTGTAGCTAAAAAATTTAATGTGACAGTAGAATATATCAAAGAACTTATGACACTAAAGATAGTATAAAACACATAGCAGCAAGTTTGTATACTACTGTGACTTACTGTGTGTTACTACATATAATTTTTCAAAATCATTGTAAGTTACTATATCCTACTGTAAACAAAGCACCAGAGAACTTCAAAAGCTCTCTGGTGCTTTTTTTATTATGCCACTACTTTAATGATTTAACTCAATAAAATCACTTTGTTGTTTAATCGTCACAATTCTCCTCCATTATATTTGTTGGTTATAGTAATGGCTATTTTGCTTAATTTGTGGTATGATAGTATCTCAGAAAGGAGGTGTTTATCATGCTGAAAGAGCTGTACCACGGTGAAATTAGTCCGTCAGAACGAAAGGCTGAACCTGATGACAAACTGACACAGAAATGGCTGAAACTGTCCGCTGAATTTGAACGAACACTGACAGCGGAACAAGTAGAAACATTTCATCAACTCAGCGACATACAGGGTGAAAATGCAGTAAGGGACAACGAGCTCCTGTACATTCAGGGATTCAAAGACGGTGCTTTGCTGATGATGGAAATTCTCAGCGAATGAAAAAGAAAGCTGGTGTGGAAATGATACCGCACCAGCTATTTTTTGTTTGATTTCACTTTAATGATTTAATGTAATAAAACAACATTTGATTTAAGTTATGAGGATATTTATTCAAACTTCTTATCTATGTCCCA
>JAFRMZ010000042.1 GCA_017430465.1 Oscillospiraceae bacterium | reverse complement strand
TTCTTCCCATTGTTTTTTCATAATACACGATGGCATCTTCTTCCGGACTTAATTCTATTTTGATTCTTTTCATTTCTATCATCCTCCTCTTTATTATTATACCATACTTTATTTTATATTGCAATAGAGGATAGTATACAAGCCGGTTATAAATCCGCAGAGTCACGCCGTTCCGGTCGGCAAGATGGGCGAGCAGAGCCGTTTCCTGCGTGGTCGGCGGATACTCTGTGACTGCCCACACACTTCTGAAAGAATTTCCGCAGATATAATAATCTGTATAAAAATTCAGCACTGACGGTTCGATTCTGTCGAAAAAATCTTTGGTATTTCTGATTTCCTGCTGTTCAGGAGTCAATTTTTTCTTGAAAAACATCTTCTTCCTCCCTGATATAATTTTCGCCTTCGATGTCCGGAATGTCTTCTCCGGACATGACTGTTCCGAAATACAGTCCAAGCATTCGTTTAATTTCGGGTTTTGTCAGCCGTCTGACCATAAAGCCGTGTTCTGCCAATGCACGTTCTGTACGGTTTATCGCATGAAAAACAGCTTCTTTCTTTTCTCTGAAAAAACGCAGAGCGAACAGAAATTGTCTTGCTGAGGACATTTCCGTCTGAATCTCATCCAGAAAAGTATAGTCAGCTTCGAGAAGCTTCCGGACTGCCGGATTCTTCTCATTTTCAAGCCGTTTCCGGAGATAGTTCCTGTTGCTGTCAAACGACTCACAGCTATCCGTAACGATAAGTTCCAGCTCCGGAATCGCACTGAGCACCAGCATCAGATGATGCACTTTTGATTCAATATTCTCCGTTGACAGCACCGAAATATTGACCGGCTCTGCCTGAAAGAATATCAGTTCTGCTCTGTCTGTGCGGATTCCATATCTTGTAAACGTCTTGAATCCCAGCAGTTCCTGCACTGATTTTTTATTTCTGAACATGATTTTGTTCCTCCCAGAAGTAAGTTTTCTGTGAAATACAGAAATATTTTACTGCATTCAGCAGATAGTCAATCACAGCATTATCCTCCATCCGGAGCGTCAGAACTGCATAGCAAATGACGACCGCCATCGGAAAAAAAGTCCACAGTTTGGCGAAAAATAGGAATGCCACAATTACTCCGAAGCAAAGAATACAGAAATCACGGACATTCCAGAACCATAATTTCACAGTTGACCGCAGATTCTGCGGATAAATATAAGTTTTCAAAATGTTATCCTCCTTTAAGGTGCGCCTGCAATCAGCCGGACAGCTCTCGAACCTATGCTTACCGCACTGCTGATGCTAACCATGTTGACATGCGTTGTCGTGTCCATGCCGAACATCTGGGCGACTCTCGGCACTTCATCCGCTGACAGGCAGATTCCGAGGGCAAGCACCGGATGTTCCTGAAACGTCAGCAGACCGATATATAAGATTGTTTTCTGCATGAAAGCCGTCAGGCAAGTGGCGATGACTTGCCGCATCCAGTTTGTGAATCCGTCTGTGAATCCTCTCGGAACAGAAAATAAATACAGACTTCCGACCGCAGTCTGACACAGCAGAATGCCGCCTCTTTTGATATTTGCCAGAATCACTTTCACGACACAGTAACCAAATAACAGAATAAACAGCAGACTGCATACTGTTCCTTTGCCGTTTAAAGTATCAATGACTTCCTGAGCCACCTCAATGATATTTCTGGGCGAGGATGCACTGATGAATGTCGACAGCATGGACGATGCGAAGTTTTCCTGCATCATGATACAGAATGTGTATAATTTCGGGGGAATAACTGTCACCAGATTCGCCGCAAAGAAGCCTTTCAGCGTATTCAGGCACAGGCTTTTGATGTTGTTCTGTCCGGATTCATAAGCGACTGCCGTATCAAATACAGAAACCACAAATCCGCAGGCGAACAGCATCCAGCCGAGATAGCTGAACAGAAGCAGAAACGCCTGCACCCATGCCAAATCAAAAATATCAGCCGTACCTGCATTGATAAACTCAAATAATTCAGAGATTCCGTCATAAACAAGCCCATAAGTCCACTTGAACATCGCCTCGAAAACAATCTCGGTGATGTCGTTTACAGTTGTGAAAAATGTGTTTTCCCAGACAGAAGACAGTCCGCTTCCAATCCAGCTGAACGCATCATTTATCCAGTCAAACATCGCTGTCACCTCCGGTTTTCAAATTGATTTTTCTGTTTCCGCCAAAGAAATCATCGGGGAAATCCATGCGGATTCCTTCTTCTGAAGACAGATTTTCCTTCTGCGGATATTTCTCATTGACCAGTTCAAACAATTTATCACGCTCCATATATGATACTTTTCTTGCTCCTCTGTCCGGCAGAATGAACGGTTTTTCAAAGCTGATTCCCCATTTGAAGTACAGCTTTAACGGAGAAATCATGGGATGTGTTCCGGTTTTCATGACGATGAACTGACCTTTCGGCATGGATTTCAGCTCATCCGGAGTTAGGAGAGCACGTCCAATCATCTGAATCGACTGCGAACTTTCTTTTCCGTGCGATACCGAGCCGGACTGAATTGTCTGTTCTCCGAGTGCTTTTGATAACACCTCGGCTGACTGCGAGTTCGGAGCGAAACCGCCGAACACTGTCAATTGTGTATTGTCCGTTATGATTTCCTGACCCTGCTTTCCGTAAGTCTGCTCCAATTGGGCGAATGACTGGATAATCGCCACAATGCTGATTTTTCTGGAACGTCCGGCAGAGAACATCGCCTCCAGCCCGTCAATCTTCGGAAACGTGCCGAGTTCATCACAATAAAACATTACTCTATTCGGCAGAACACCGCCGTTCTCGTCTGCGATTGTCAGGATTTCTCTGTATAATTGCTGAATTAGTAATGATACCATAAAGTATTTTGATTGGTCTTCTTCAGGCAGAATAATGAAGACTGCCGACTTTTCAGAACAGAATTTTTCAGCATCAATCGCCGTTCCAAAGCACAGAATTTGCTCCATTTCGGAATCAAGAAAGCTGTTCAGACGTGAAAGAGCTGTACTCATGACCGACATCATGGCTTGGTCGGCGGAGTTCAGAGCCGCACCAGCCAGCCATTTTGCCTTATGTTCGCTCGGCAGACGCTCCATCAGCTTTGTAAAATACATCTGTGGCTTGTCTTTGGCATCTTTCGGCGGTGGCTTGGCTATTAAATCTTGAATCAGCTTGAATACGCTCACGATATGCCGTTCATTTTTCTCTCCGAATTCCGCCAGCAGGAGAATCACACTTGCAAGCAGTCCTTCGGCGGAATCATAAAAGAAAGCGTTCTGTCCGTAGCTTGAGGAATCACCGCCACCGATATTGATTATCGTTTTTGCCGTGATTTTAGCGTATTTCTCGGCTTTTGCCTTTGCACTTAGATTGGTGCGCTCAGCGAGAAAAATATCCATATATTTATTAACAAGATGCAGTATGTTGTTCTCATCCGAGCGTGTCGGGTTTCTCAAATCAATCACCGAGACGTTATATCCGTAGTATTTCTGAGCAATTTCACCGTAGTTTCGGGCGACATCGCCTTTAGTATCAGTCGAGAGAAACGACATTCCCGAAGCACAGGCGAACTCAATATTCGGGTACAGAAAATA
>JAFRMZ010000041.1 GCA_017430465.1 Oscillospiraceae bacterium | reverse complement strand
TTGCAGTTTCTGTCTTCCGGATGATACCCCACAAGGAGATAATACGGCCTGCGCAGAGCAGAATCCCCGTTCCGGAATTTTGAAAAATATCCGTTCCGGCTTGTATAGAAAAAAAGACTGGACTCCACAGCATTGGAAAGATTTGTCATATTGGTGGAAAAGGAAATCCGTCCTGCCATTTCTGGGGGCAGTCCCATGCACACGGCAGTAATCCATTTTTCGACATTCTGCGGAGTATCTTTGATTAATAATACTTTGCGCTGTTCTTCCGGAAGCCGGAACTGCTGAAAAACGAACCATACTGCCCCTTGCAGGCAGGCTTTTCTTCCGCCGGCGATAAAATTCCGGATTTCTTCTTTTTTCCGCATCCAGTCCGGATTTTTATGCTTTGCCGGAACAACTTCCTGCACGCCGGACAGATAGGGCGGAACAGGATTTTCCATCCCGTCCATATAGAAATCATTATCTGAGCAGAAATGTGCTGTCCACTGGGAATTCCCGAACCATTCAAACGGATAGCACTGCATGTGTCCGATAAAGGCCTGTTTGACAAAATTTCCGTCACGGTGAGAAAAGCCGTTCCGGCGTTTTTCGGTACAGCATGGCTTTGACTGTGCATGAATGACAACGCCTGTTCCGTCAGAAAACGGAAAATATTCATAAGAAGCGAATAATTTTTCGGGCAGGTTGTCTGTCCCGCCGTTAGGCGACTGCAAGCAGGCAGTCAGCAGTTCTTTTTCCGCAGGCGGAAGCCGGAGCGCAGATTCTGAAAATGAAAAAATGCCGAAGCCTTCGTCAAGCTCCACCCTGCCGTTTTCCATCAGATTTCTATGCGGATAACAGCGTGTATAGATAATCTGGTCTAACATGACATTATTTTCCTCCTTCCAGATGTTTTGTTTTTTCAGGAATAATATTTTCCCGATACATCATCCAAAGCAGGGGGTCAAGTACACGGTGAGGGGTAATCACACCGAATTTTCTTTCTGCAACGGGCGGATTCCCGATGCTGGAAACGCCGAAAAATCTGACACGTTCCGGATAGAAATTCTTGTTGATAACGCCAAGAAACGCATCCTGACCGTTTTTTTTCAGCCAGTTTCGTATGAGATTATCCACTTCTACAGAATCCTGTTCGACAAAACCGCCGGCTGTCATGTGCGGACTTTCCTGCATGACAGCAGAGTTTTCAAAATCATTTTTGAGCGTATCAATTTTAGTAAACACAATAGCAACATCTTTTTTGATTTTCTGGGACGGCGGAAGCTGGAGGCATTTCCGGATGTAATTTGTCAGCGAAGTAATCATTGCATCGGGGTGGTCGTTAAGATTGCCGGTCATGGACCAGCGATAAATATCAGCATTCATATTGTTCTGAATCTGCCGGATATTCAGCGGGTCGAACAGAATCACGAGAGTTTTAGAGCCTTGAATGCACTTGGAAATGACGGGTGCTACATGTTCCTCGTCTTCTCCTGCGCCGTCAAAAATCGTCAGGGAATAGATTGGTATTTTTCCCATAAAAGAATTCTGGGTATCTGAAATGGACCATTGCTGAGGAATGATTGCGCCGGGGTGTGTTGCCGGAACGGGTTCATGATTGACAAACATTTTTTCTTCATTTTTGCTGTATTCACGGAACGTTTCTGCGTTCATGTGGCTGATAACCCAGCGTTCGGCGGAATTCCGGCGCATTTCGTGAATCATGGCTGTCAGGAAATTGCTTTTGCCCGCACCGGAAACACCGATGAGACTGAACCGCAGATAGCCGTTATAATCCAGAATGCCGGCCGGCAGTTCGTTACTGCATCCGGCACATTTTGTATGATACAGATGACAGGTGCAGTTTTCATCTTTGCACTTTAATTTTTTCAGAATACCGGCCTGTACAGCTTCCTGTCCGCATTCGCAGTAATATTTTACAGTTTTTTTGCTGATATAGCTCATACAGTAGGGGCAGATTCTTTTTTCAAAAGGGTTCATCATGGTTCTTCACTCCTGATGTTAGGATTTCTTTTTGACACTGGCTTCGTTCTTGTAATAGACATCATAAAGCCTTGCTTCGGCGGTATCTTTTATCATCAGACGGAAGGTTGCGCCGTTTGGAATGGCATTCCAGTCTTTCGGGGAAAAATGATACTGATACGTATAGAGATTTTTTTTATTTTTCTTATATTCGGCATCGCCGTCCGACATTGCCGGCACATGACATGCAACGGAGTTTTTGACATCATTCAGCGCAGACGGAATATATTTATCCTGTCTGTATATCAGATACATTTCCGGAATATGCGGTGAATAGGACTCTATGCAGAGCATATATTTTTCTTTTGTCAAAAGATTTTTTTTGATATAGTATAGAATGCCGGCCGGCGGAATGTTGGATAATTTAATTTTGCTTGGTTCTGCAAAAACAGTTCCGCCGTCAGAGGCCTGTATTTCACCGATAACAGTCAGATAAATTTCCTCTTTCGGAATCCGGTCGATGGACAGCATGTTGCCGTTGGCACGGTAATCGGCAATGGAAATACAGTCCATTCTGTTTTTTTCTGCATCTTCCATAGTGGCATACGGAGCAGGGTCGTCTTCTGAATGTTTTACAGAAACAGCATAGTGTATCCGTATCAGGCGAGCCGGCATCTGATTCAGCATAACAAGCAGACGGCCGGATTCGATATGTGTTTTTTTTCTGTCGATAGTGCAGGGTTCTGTCGCAGAGGCAGGAAATATTGCGCAGACAATGCATTTTCTGCCGGCAGTTGTTATCAGCATATAATTTCCCGATGTAGAAATCGGAATTGTAAAACTGCACTGCATGTCTTTTCTGGAATCGGCTTTTGCAACGGTATGTTTCATAAACGGAAGCAGTTCTGCAAGCGGAACGGTTTTCTGCAATTTTGCGCTCAGTATTCTGGCATCTGCACCAATTTCGCAGACCGCAATTTCCTGCGAAACCGGAAGCGGTTTCCATGAAACAGTAACCGTACAGCCTTCCACATTGCCGTTAATCTCCTCTATCCGGCACGGTTCGGGACTAGGTATGACATTCCGGACAATGCCTTTGCTGTACCGCAGACGATGATTATACTGATACACGCATTGAAAGCGATAACAATAATTCTGTCCGCTGACAAGTCCGGTATCGGAAAACGCTGTCATTGCCTGTTCTGCAAGCACAGTGCAGGTGGTATCGGGTGTTTCCGGAGGAAACTGATTTCCCTTGCTCCGCAGGATTCTGACACCGCAGGCATTTTCCGGAAGCATCCATTTGAATTCACAACTGTCCTGATTTTCTGTTGTCAGAAAACTATGTTCGCTGAGTTCACTGAACATGACGACATCCTGCCACACTGCCGAAGAATATACCCCATACCGTTCCGCATAGACAGCGTATCCGTAACTGATGCCGGAACAGATGGTATTATCCTGAAATTCCAGTTTTGTGATTCCGGATTTCAGAACGCCGTCTGAAGGATTTTCCGGACGGCCGTTTTCCTTCCGGCAGATACGGTAAGTAATGCCGACATCTCCGGAGGCACGCCAGTTAAGCAGGCACACCGCACCGGACGGCTGATTTTTTACCGAAGCGCAGAAATCCAGAGGCGGTGCGGGCTTGTGACTGCGAAGAACGGAAACAGCAGGTTCATAATCGCTGACGATTTCCAGCACCTGAAAACAGCGGTTCGGCGCATCCGGAGCAGAAGCATCCGGCATCAGTGCAGAAGCTTTTCTGAGATGTTCTTCAATTTGTTCCTGACGGTTTTTCAGATTCATATCAGGATATTTCTGCATCAGATTTGCCAGTTCTCTTTTAGCGGAAAGATATTTTCCGGTCTGCATCATAGTATCCAGCGGTTTGAGCCTTGTATTGAAATCGCCGACAGCCTTCTTTACTTTCTGACGAAGGTCTTGCAGGCGTGTTTCTTTGGGATTGGCACGTTCTGCAAGTGCAAGTGATTTCTGCATTTCGTCAGGCTTCATCAGTCTGACGGCGGTGAGGGTATCTTGATAATATTCTTCAAAAAAGCGCATTTCTGAAATCAGGAATCCGCAGGTACACTGCATGGAGACAGACGGAACAGCGTTTCCGCATACCGGACAGACTGTATATAATTTTGCTCCACAGGTAGGGCAGACAGCCTGTTCGGCCTGTTTTCTGGTACTGAACTGCGAAGTAATTCCGCAGGAAGCGCATGTCACATGCACCGAGGGGGTAACTGATTCATAGGGATTGTTCCGAAGTCCTGCACGCTGGTTATACAGCGCAAGTGCAATTTCCCTGTCATGGAACATATCCTGAAAGCGGGAAATACATTTTTCTGCAAACTGCGCATCATACAGAAAAACAGCCGGTGTATTTTTCAGCAGTTCAAAAAACTCATGCAGGGTTTCCAGATGCAGGGAATTATCATATCTGATACGGGACGGATTGTCTTTGAATGCGTATACTTTGGCAATCGAAGCAAGATGATTCAGCGTAATTACAATGTCATTATTGGAGGCAGCGTTTTCAACAGTCCATTTTTCCGCCACTAAACGGAGTTTTTCCGTAGCACGGCTACGGTAATCCGGAACATCTTTCAGCGTTCCGCCGTCCATAAAACAGATAAGCGAATACAGGTCGGCAATATCAGAAAGCCACGGATAGCGTACATCATGTGCTGTATGGATTTTTGCGGTATAACTGCGAATATCGTTCATGATGGTATCTTCCAGAAAATAAGTTTTCAAATCGGCGGGCGGTAACGGGTTGCATACTTTAAATTTTTGTTCTTCAAACAGTTTTCTGACCGTGCTTGTCTGGAGTTCCAGTTTCTTTGAGCAGTCTCTCACCTGCGCCATAGTGACCTGCAAATCTTCTTCTTTTTCCTGATAGCTGAGCAATTTGATAATATCCCGAAGCTGGTTGCTCCGGATTTCTTTCAGTTTTCGGGCTTCTTCTGCACGTCTGGAAG
The DNA here is from genome assembly GCA_017430465.1 of Oscillospiraceae bacterium. Taxonomy (GTDB): domain Bacteria; phylum Bacillota; class Clostridia; order Oscillospirales; family Ruminococcaceae; genus UBA3855. Next base: position 998 of record JAFRMZ010000041.1, on the reverse strand, counting down.
CGTCTGTCATCAAAGCGAGAATATCGTTTTTCAGAGCAAGCTGTTTCTGAATCTCCTGTCTTTCGGTAGATTCGGAAGTATTGGCCAGTATTTGAGAAAGTTTGGTTTCCCATTCCTGCACGGCTTTTTTGATGACACGCTCATTTTTTTCGGCGGGGTCAAAACTCAGTTTTAGGATTTCAAAATAATTCACACTATCACACGCCTTCCGTTTGACTTTCTGTAACCATCACCGGCAGAATTATTCTTCATCGACAGCCTTCCATGTAGGAGTAGGCTTTCTTTTGCCGGAATTTTTCCATTTTCCTTCCTGTCCGCCGATTTCCTGCGCAATTGAGCCGAAACTTTTTACAAGCTTGTCCTGAGAAGTCATGATGGATTTGATATTTCCACTGCTGATGCGCCTGAGGAAATTTTCATCCGCACTGCCGAACCCTACACCGACAATATCAATTCCATTCTGATGGCATTCTTTTGCCTTCCGGATTGCCTCATCCTGATAGGACCAGACACCGTCTGCAAGAACGATTCCGATTTTACGGCCTTTGCATTTGCGCAGGCTTTCCTTGATTTCCTGAAACGGATGGGCACTGTTTCCGTAACCGTTTCTTCCGACAGAAACGCTCTGAATCCTGTTTGTCAGCACATGTGCGGAATCTGTCGGCGATTCTATAATTTCAGAAGAATCCGAAACAGTAATGATTCCGATTCTGGACTGACCGGAATAATTCTGAAGCTGCTGTACAAAATGGAGCATGGCTTTCTTGGCATTGTCGATTGGCTTGCCGGCCATACTGCCGGAAACGTCAATTGCCATCATGACAGAAACGGGTTCGTGAACCGCAGGCAGTTCTTTCGGGTCAATTGGTTTTCCATATTTTTCAATATCCGCAGGCAGGTCTGTTTTCTGAATCGGGAGGTCGTAATCATCATCCTCCTGTCTGACCTGTACATGTACCATACCGTTTGCATCATAGCTGTACTGAATCCGGATAAGA
>JAFRMZ010000040.1 GCA_017430465.1 Oscillospiraceae bacterium | reverse complement strand
TGATGGTTTCAGATTCAACATTATACATTGAATACAATCCATTGATACCATTTCCGCCATAAACAGGATACTCGCCATCATCTTCTAATTGACGCACTTTGATAGCTTTTCCTGAACTGAGTTTAAAAACACTTTCTAATCGTGTCCACATCCACCCAGCAGGTAGGTCAAACGGTATCTCATCTACAATGCACTACACCGTACCATCGGGCAACTTCTCATAATGCAAACTATCATCACCGAGGAATATAACAGAATCATTCTTAATATCCTTAGCTTTCAGCTTGCCGTCCTTGACCATCTGCTGTTTTTCGGTTCTGATACGTTCCAGCAGAACGCTTGCAGGCTCATCATTCGGGTCTTGCGGAACGAGTTTTCCCCTGATAGCAAGGTCAAGAATTTTTTGTCTTAATGCTTTTGTATCCATTATTCATCTACCTCACCGATTAAACTTTCCAGTTGTACAACGGCACTTGCGATATTTTCCGATTTGGTTTTGATGATTTCCAGAAGTTCTGACAGTGTATAGTCATCACTTGTATTCTGTGATTTTATCCAGCTTATGTCGAGGCTTGTCTTGTCGCGCTCCAGAATTTCTTCATAGGTGAACCTACGCCAGCGACCGTTTGGATTTTCAATGCTGTAAGTTTCCTGACGTTCGGATATATTTTCAGCATGATAGCATTTTACAAAATCATCAAAATGACTTTCTTTCAGCGGATTTGTTTTACCGAAAGAAGGCATTTCCGAGCGAAGGTCATATATCCATACTTCTTTAGTGTTGCCTTTATCTGTTGTGCCTCTTGTAAAGAAAAGCACATTGGTTTTGACACCCTGAGCATAGAAGATACCAGTAGGCAGACGGAGAATAGTATGAAGATTACATTTTTCCATGAGGTCACGGCGGATTTTTTCGCCGTCACCATCAGCGAAAAGAACATTATCAGGCAGAACGACAGCAGCACGGGCATGACCGGATTGATTCAAACTTCTGTAGATATGCTGTAAGAAATTGAGCTGTTTGTTGCTCGTTGGGAAAGTGAAATCATCACGGGTTGCACGCTCACCGCCTTTTTTCGTACCGAATGGTGGATTGGTGAGTACAACATCATAACCATTCATTTGCTTTCCGTAATTAGAAAGTGTATCACCAAGATAGATTGTTCCGTCAATGTCATGAAGCATAGCATTCATTAAAGCGAGGCGGTGCGTATCATGAACAAGTTCACAGCCAGAAAACGCCTGTGTACGCTGGAATTCTTGTTCATCAATGTTGAGCTCATAAAGATTATCTGTATTTCTCTTAACATACTGGTCAGCAGCAATCATGAATCCGAATGTACCGCAGGCAGGGTCATTACAGCGTTCGCCAGCTTGCGGAGCAATCAGCATTGTCATAATATTGATAAGTACACGAGGCGTGAAATACTGCCCTGCTCCTGATTTTTTCTCAGTAGCATTTTTTTCCAGCAAGCCTTCATACATTGCGCCAAGTTTTTCGCCTCTTTTATTATCATTATCATTTTCTTCAAACCAATCAATGTCATTGATGGAACGAATTATCTTTTCAAGATTTTTCGGTTCAGTAATACTTGTTTGTGCTCCTTGATAAATTTCGTGAATTCTACCCTGCATATTTCCTAATTTTTCAAGAAGGTTTTTGTAAAAATTCTTTAAGTCGATGCCACCGATTTTTGCTTTTTCTACCAGTTTGTCCCAACGATATTCTTCAGGGATAGCATTTTCAGTATTTGTTTCTTTACACATTTTAAGAAACAATATATAAGTAAGTTCAGTAACATACTGCTGATAGGTGATGCCGTCATCACGCAGAACATCACATAATCTCCAGAGTTTTGCAACAATTTCCTGATTATTCAAGCTACTTTTCCTCCATCTTCATATAAATATTGGTTCAGCTCTTTGATAATATCACCAAGCTGACCTTCAAATCTGCGGTTGATATTGATAAATCCGCCTGCATTTTTGAAAGCTCCCTGTTCAAACATCTGCACATCGAGAACAGATTCTTTCAGCATAATTTTTTCGATACGTTCCAGCCAGTTAAGCTGGTCTTTATTGAATTTATGATTTTGCTTGAGTTTCTGAAAGGCGTTTTTTACACGTTCTTCATGACTGATAAGTGAAGAACCAATCGCCTGCTGACGAATAAAAGCAATCATATCTGCAACAATTTCCTAATTTGTCATTTGTTTCCAAGCAGTATTGAGCTGCATTTCAGTAAAGTTGTGACGGTCGAGTTCAATTTTTAATTGTTTGAGAGTTTCTCTTGTCAGTTCTGAAGGCTTTGTACAAACGATATTCAAAGCAGTAATCTCATTGAGATGTGTTGTAACAAACTGTCTGAATTCTTCGATATAGTCTTCCGGTTTATTTCCCTTTCCATAGCCACGTTTATGAGAAGTCACTTTATCTTCATGATTATCAATAATAACAGGTGGTTTTCTATGAAAATGGTCTTTGTCAAGCACATCAAAAGCCTCCTGATGCTCCAATATATATTTGACTGCTGTTTCAGTATCAGATGTTTTTAACTGTTTGGCTACTGTAAAAGGATTGTTTCCGTCTGTCAGATATTGAAATTGCAAGAGTGCTTTATTGCTGATATGCTTTGCTTTTCGCTGTAATTTAGCGATAATTACTGTAATCTGTTGAGAATGTTTTTCTTTTTCCAATACTTGAAAGCCTTTAATAAGGTCTCTAAAAGTTGTGTTAGGATTTGCAACAACAGGTTTCATATTGCTGACAGGCTCTAAAGTCTCATAAACACCTACAGGGTCATAAATTTCAAAGTGTGTTTTATTGATGTCCGGACAAAGTCTTGTCGCACGTCCGAGCATCTGTTCAAAGAGAATACGGGATTTGATACGACGCATAAATACAAGATTTGTAATTTTAGGCACATCAACACCAGTTGTAAGCAAGTCGACAGTTACAACAACTTTAGGATAAACTTCATTTTTGAAACGCTTGATTGCTTCAAGAATTTTCTTTTTATTGCCTCCTGCCACACTTCCGGTAATTTTCATGACAGTATCGTTATCAATGCCATAATCTGAATAGATGTCCTTTAAGATTTTGACTATAAGGTCTGCATGAGCATCATTAACAGCATAAATCAGCGTTTTCCCATCGCCATCGGGGTCAAAATCCATAGCAATTTCCTTAAAAACTGCCTTATTGAAATTTTCAGTGATGATATCTTTGTTAAACTGGTCGATTTCAAATTTCATATCATCCTCAAGTTCAGCACTATTGAGGACATCACCTGTATTTGGGTCATAAATAACGAGTGTTTCGCCCTTTTTATATTCTATGCCATTATCACGGAGTTTGGTGTGAATATCATGCGGAGCATCATGGTCTACAAGATAACCATCAATGACAGCTTCCCGATAAGAATATGTGAAAACAGGCTTCCCGAAAATCTGAGTTGTATGGAGTGCAGGAGTGGCTGTCAGTCCGATTTTCATCGCATCAAAATATTCAATAATTGTTCTGTATTTACTGATATAATCTTCCTGACTGCGGTATAAAAATTCATTGCTGCTTAATTCTTTGTCGAGGATGTATCCACGGTGTGCCTCATCTACTATGATAAGGTCATATTCCGTAACTGATGGCATGGTATCGCCTTCCCCATAAATAATACGCTTGACAAGACTCTGCACGGTTGCAATATGAATTTTAGTTTCTTTGTCTATTGTTTTATCTTCAAGTCCTTTGATATTATATATAGAATCAAGAGTCATTAAATCTTCTATCTTGACTTCTTTGAAAACATCGGCTGCCTGTTCACCCAGAGCAGTACGGTCAACAAGAAAAAGAACACGTTTAAAGCGATTGCTCTTGATAAAGCGGTAAATCATACCTAAAATAGTTCGTGTTTTGCCTGTACCTGTCGCCATAGACAAGAGTGCAGTTGTCGCACCGTTCAGAACAGCATTTTCAGCAGCTTTTATTGCTTTAATCTGATATTCACGGAGATTCAATCCATCAGGGTCACGCAGCAAATCATAAGATGTGTTAAGCAGTTCTGTATCAGCCTTAGCAGTATCCTTTTCAAGCATTTCTTTTATACCTTCAGGACTTATCCAGCCTTGCAGAGGTTTAGGCGTATTTGCTCCGTTCCGCAGGTCAAGAAACCAGATGCCTGATTTGGTTTCAATTTGTTTCAGATACTTTCGGCCGTTCGTTGCAAACACGAAAGGTACTTGATATTTTCCCCATTTTCCAAGCGTATAATCAGAGTGTTCAGATTTTATCGTAGAAGCATAATCTTTACATTGATAATCAATTACAGATGGAATATCTGTCATAGCTTTTTTTGCTTCTATGATTCCTACTAACTGTAATCCGATGAACAGAGCATAATCAGCATAACCGTTTCTACTGACAGATGAGTCTGTTGCCCATTCAGCAATAGCAAGATTTCTTCCTTTCTGCGGACGGATGCCCTTAGAGTAACGAAGATTATTAGTATCCGCTTCCCATCCATATCTTCGGAGCTGTTCATCAATCAACATTCTTGTTTCAGCTTCGGTAAGTTCCATATTTTCCGAAGCCGTGATAGCTTTTCTGGAGCGTTCAATTTTATTTTTATCAGATGCAGGTGTTTTTATTTCTTCAACTTTTTTCGTAAGCTGAATAATTTCAGTTTCCTGCTTTTTTATGATGCTTTGATAATCAATTTCAGGTTCTTTTTCAGGAATTTTATAAGGTTCAGGTGTGAAAGTCCAGTTTCCGTACACCTGCATAAACCATACCGCAAGACGGTGTGCCATTTGCAGCATTGCTTTAGCATCATCAATGGAATCTTCATAGTTATGTACAGCATCATTGCGTTTTTTTCTCAAAGTATACAGTATATCATCTATTTTGCTTCCACGTTCAATAAGGCCTTCCTGCTTTAATATCTTAATTCTGTTAGAATGGGTATTATCATATTCAGGTTCAGGAAGGTGTTCAAAAATAAATATTTCCTGCACTAATCGTTCAGCGAACATACCTATCTTATAAATGCAGGCATTCGGGTCATCATAAAGATAACTCTCAGCTAAAGCACCTATTTTTGACAATGCAGCCCAATAACAGCTTAAAAATTCAAAGTTTGATTTCATAAATTCACCTGCTTTGCTTTGATAATAAGTTCTCATAAGTTTGATTATGAGAAGTTCCACATTGTCATTATAGCATATTTCAACAAAAATATCAAGAAAAACAGAAATAAAAATAATCTGAATTGAAAAAAATTTCCACCTGTGCGGTTGAAACAAATGAAAAATGGCTTAAATACGTTAAGTCAAAATCCAAATGTTTCCCATATAGAATTGAAACTTGACTTTCCATATATAAATCTTCTGTTTCTTCACATTTCTCACATCACTTTTCTAATATTTGGTAAAATTCATTCGGCTTTACTAAAACACTCACTGTTTTAAGCAGATGTAATTCTTGAAACTTTTCTGCGATATTTTCAATCTTACGTAATTGCGTGCATTTTCCAACCGCACAGGTAGAATTTTTTTCTCTTGACAAATTATGTAAAATCATATAAAATAAATTTATAGAATTTATTTACAGAAAAGGGGATTTGAATATGAGATTTTCAAAAATTTCAGCTTTTGTGACGGCAGTTATGCTCCTGAGTGTACCGATGCAGAAATTTTCCGTTCCGGTTTCGGCAGAGGAAAACTCGGAAGAAAATATGTACGGAACAATTGATTTACTCAGCTATATCATCAGAGAAGATAATACTGTCAAAATCAATTTCACGGATATTACAGAGGGAGATATTGTCATTCCTGCCGAAATAGAGGGCTTTCCTGTGACGGAACTGGGAGATAATGTTTTTCAGGGACGGGAAAATATTACTTCTGTGACTCTGCCGGACAGTATCACTGGGATTGGAAACAATGCCTTTTCCGGCTGTACTTCTCTGACTTCCGTGAATATTCCGGCAAATCTGAAAAGTCTGGGAGCATATGCATTTGAAAACTGTCCGATTACAGAAGCCGTTCTTCCTGAAACACTCGAATCTGTCGGAGCAGGAGTTTTCAGCGGATGCAGTCTTCTGAAAGAACTCAACATTCCGGACAGTGTATCCGAAATCGGAGGAGCAGTATGCAGTAACTGTACCTCTCTGGAATCTCTGAAACTTTCTGCACAGATGACGGAACTCCCGAAAGAGAATAACATTGACTTTCTGGAAAACTGCATCAGTTTGAAAAGTATTACAATTCCGGAAAATCTGACCAGAATAGAAAGCAATCCCTTCAAGACCTGTACAGCACTGGAAACTATCGAAGCAGACGAGAATAATCAAATCTATACCAGTGTTGACAGTATCCTCTGTACCAAAACTGGACTTTGCCTGACGGTCTATCCTGCCGGAAAAACAGATAAAATCTGCACTCTGCCGGAAGGCATCACCAGAATCGGAACGAGTGCGTTCTGCAATACAGCTTATCTGGAAGAACTGATTCTGCCTTCGACACTGGACAGGCTCGGCATTGCGGCGAGTGCCTTTCTGGACTGCAAGAGTCTGAAAAAAGTTGTCATTCCGGAAGGAGTCATCAATCTTGCAGCATTCACATTCTGGAACTGCGAAAATCTGAAAGAAATCGTTCTTCCGGAGAGTTTGTATTCTGTGATGAATGGTGCGTTTCTGAACTGCTCCTCTCTGGAAAATATTATCATTCCGGATAATGTTTCCAAACTCGACAGCAATGTTTTCAGTGGCTGTACTTCTCTCAAGTCTGTGACACTCGGAACAGGAATCAAAGAAATCGGCAGCAGTATTTTTAAAGACTGCGAAAATCTGACAGATATTTATTATACCGGAACACAGGAACAATGGGAAAAGATAGCCATTCAGCAGAAAGGAAATGAAATTTTTCAGAATGTGCAGATTCATTTTGAAGAATCCGCCCCGGAAATCCTGACAGGTGATATTAATCAAGACGGACAGGTCAGTGTTTCCGATGTGCTTCTTCTGCAAAAATATCTTCATGGGCAGGAATCATTCACAAAAGCACAGTTTCAGACGGCTGACCTCACACAAGACGGAAAAGTGAATATTTTTGATTTTATTAAATTAAAATATCTGTTTCTGGAAACAAAGTGAAAATCAGTTCAGAAAAATTGTTAAGATAAATCGGAATTGGTGAGAATGTTATTAAGTGAAGTTATCTGTATGATTGAAATCAGGAGGGAAAAACGATGGAAATTGATTTGCTGAAAAATACTGATGTCATTTTTCGCAGCAGAAAAGCCATTTTAACTGGTTATTTTGATGCGGCATGCCTGCTGTTTGACAGGCGTGAAAAGAAACCGGAATGGGAAAATTTGAAATTGATAGACGACTATTACCCTAAGAAATACTTTTTGTTTTTTACGCATATCCCTTGCAATGAAAGATTGCAGATTAAACTCTCGGACGGAAGCAGTCTCCTTGACTGCTATTGTGAATCTTTTCTTTTTACGCAAGATCTGCCAAAAAATCTGAGCCAAGAGGATTATATAGAGATTATCGGTGAAGACCCGTTTGATTACAGAATGACAGGTGAAGGTTATCGATACAACAGAACGGATGTATATGCACATACAAAGTGTAAAAGATGCGGAAGA
>JAFRMZ010000005.1 GCA_017430465.1 Oscillospiraceae bacterium | reverse complement strand
CCAGACCTGCTTCTGTCCGTAACATATGGTTGTTACGCTGTCGATGACCTCGAAATCATCCACACCCTCAATGAGTGCAAGGCTTCTGCCATTCTGCCAAATCATGTGAATATTGCCACAATCATCAATCAAAGCAACTTCCCCAATCGTTCCGGAGGGAACGGGCTGTGGGTCATTCATATGAATCAGGCGGATTTTCGTACCCTTTGGATATTTTACACGGAGCTTTTCCAGTTCCTCATCATTCGGAAACTTCATGGTCAGGTTCTCCTTTCGGCTTGCCGTGGCGGAATGCACTGCTTCCGGTCAGATTGCGGAGCAGGACTTTTCTGGTCTGCTTGAAATCCGCACCAATCATGCCGATGCGGAGCAGAAAGCACCTGAATGCATACTTTTCGTTATCGCTGGTATCAGGCTTGTTGTTCACTCGTTTCTGATTTTTTACGAAATCGCACAAAGCCGATATGAATTTGCAGTAGGCATCGCCGTCCTCCGGTTCTGAAACTGAAAACCACGGAAATTCGATGTTTTCATCCGTTTTAGTGATTTCGAGGGAATCTGTGTCAAATGCATGTTTCAGGAGCATCTCCTTGTTTGCCACCAGCTTTTTGAGATTGGCAAGAGTCTGCTCAGTGAAATAATCCTTCGGCATGGTGACCGTCAGAAAATCATCAGGGTCGTCAAATGCAAAGCCCTCCTTGCTGAGAGAGTTCAGCAGAAAATCCGTCAGTTTTTCGTCAGTATCATCGCTGAATGTCAGCACAGAATCCTTGTTCAGCGTAAATCCGCCAATCTGGTAGGCAAAGCTCGGTGCTGCGAGATATTCCGCCTGCTGTTCTGTCAATTCTGCGATTCGGTGAGCCAGCGTTTTTCGCTGATTCCTGTCGATATGGAATTGAATGTCCATTTTCTCGACCTCCTTGTTTTTTTGGTAGTCACATATTACCTCAATTTTCACAGAATTGCAAGTGTCAGAAATGTAGAAATATCGCTAAAAATCATGTGAAAATTCTACAGTTCAGATGATGTGTATCTGAAAAATCAGAAATCACGCTGAATAGGGAAATTTTTATGATTTCAGAATGGGCATAGAATGCGTTCACTTTTGTGTATCTGAATAATAAGCGATTCCGGCAAGCACAAAATATCCGCAGTTTACGCAGATTGCATTGCCGTATAATTTGTACTCGGCACTGTCAGAATATGGATTTGCAAGCCACTTTTTGATTTGCTTTTCCGTTTTCGGCTTTTTATGATTGATGCTGTTCCATTCATTCCAGACATTTGTCCAGAACTGAATTTCCTCATCCGTTGGATTGGGATTGTCCAGATTTTTGCACCACCAATCAGGCAGACCTTGCAGTCTGGCACATTCCGTTGGTGTCAGTCTGCGGACAATGTATGTCGGCTCATTGTTGGGAGCATCATTCACGACAGGCGGGTCTTTCCAATCCGATGCAACGAGCGTATTCGCTTTTTCGTGTGAAGCGACTGTGTGATGGGAATTTTTGCTTGTGGAATAATGGTCTCCATTTGGATGAGCGACTGTTGCAGGACCTCTTGCAACGGCAGTCCCTGCGACATCTTCCGAAACAGAAAAATGATTGTCCCTCGAAATAGCATAGGCTGTATCCGCCATTGCCACAGCAGGGACTTCCACGGTATTGAGCGTATACATGATTTCACTCTCTTTATAGCCGTTTCCCTGATGTGACGGTCTTGAGCCATTACCCTCAATCACAACCATACCACCCTGATTTTTGCAGGGTGACTGATTGGAAGTATCCAGCGTCCGTGAAGTTTCCGCTTCATAGAATCCGCTGTGCGGATTGTCTGAAAGCATAGAATTGCTGTGTTTTGCACAAATTCCGTAAACTTTCGGAGCTTCCATCAGCAGAGGCACATTCCCTCCGCCTGTACCTGCTCTTGAAGTTAAAGTCTGACAAATTTCATCATCAGAAATTTTTATTCTTCCGTCAGAAGAGTGATTTTCTACAATAAAAGGCTGATTGTTGCCACCCATACCATAGGTGGCTGATATTGTCGGAGCGACTTCAAGAGGACCTGTATATCTGGAATCCTGACTATGATTTTCATATACTGTTGCCGGAACGACACCGGCACGGAGCGTGGGAGATTTTTCTTCCTCATAGCCGATGCTTCTGGACTTAGCGGAATGCTCTGTACAGAATCCTGCTGACTCTAATACACATGGTGGATGATGTGCTTCCGCACGGAGAGTGCAGGTGACATCTTCTGTAATATCCATGCGGTTTCCGCCTTGGTCATTCAGGATTGTGTTAATCCAGCCTGCTGTTCGAGAGCCTTTTTCAGAACGGCTGGCAGTTCCTTGCCACGCTCGGAAGCTCTCCGCAGAATACCCAGACAAGCCTTCGCTGACAAATAATACATCGGATGCACGCTGTCCTGCAAAATCTGCGACAAGGTAGATGCGTTTTCTACGCTGGGGGACTCCCCAGTATTGTGCATCGAGGGTTCGCCATGCGACAGAGAAATCTTCTCCCATGATTTCTCCTGCTTTTGTCCAGCGTTCCGGAGGTCGAGGAACAGAAATGCTGTCATCTTTGATTTTGCAGATTTCTTCGAGGACTGTGCGGAAGTCTTCGCCGTTATTGGAGGAGAAAGCACCGGGGACATTTTCCCACACGATAAATCTTGGATATGTGTCATCTGTCGCACACCTCATTTCTCTGATAATTCTGACTGCTTCATGAAATAATCCGGAGCGTGAGCCGTCCAGACCGTTCCGCTTTCCTGCAATGCTCATATCCTGACATGGACTGCCGAAAGTGATAATATCCACAGGCGGAAGCTCCGCACCGTTCAGGGTATTGACATCACCGAAATGCTGTACATCCGGCAGGCGGTTATGCGTGACAAGAATTGGATATGGGTCTATTTCAGAATTCCAGACAGGTGTAATTCCTGCCAGCATTCCTGCAAGTTCAAATCCGCCTGAACCGGAGAACAGGCTACCCAGTGTTAAGTTTTTCATCGCTGTCCTCCTTTGCGTTCCGGCATAAAGCAAGAAAATCATTCCTGATTCTGGTATCTCTGTAATAATCGACTACTCTTGGAATTTCATGTGTATAAACAGGTCTGCCGATAATTCCTGATAAATAGTCATAAAAATAAAACAGGTCATCGCCTTTGAGCATGGCAATGCCTGTATATGCCATCAGAATGGCACATTCCTGTTTTGTAATCATTTGTTTCCTTTCATGTTAGCCTAAAAGTTCATGAAATTTTTCAATGGCTTTGTCGTTATATCTGAAAGCATCCACTTCTTTGCTGGAATATAGTGATTTATCTCTGTACCATTCGCCAAATTCAGGAATTTTCATGCCGTACTGATTGGCAAGTGTCCCCACTCTTTGTTTGGATATTCCGAACATTTCACCGATTTCAGTAGCAGTATACGTCTTCTGTTCAGCCAGCGGAAGCGGAATAATTTGTTCACCAGCGAGAACTTCCGCCGCTTTTGCAATCAGAATGTCTTTATACACTCCTGATTTTGTGTCCACATCAGCAAGTTTCAGATACAGATTCGCCATTCTGGTTCGTGCGTTCATCTCCTGAATTTCGAGTTTCTTTGAAGTAGTTGTAGATTCGGCTGGAACATTCATTTCCT
>JAFRMZ010000039.1 GCA_017430465.1 Oscillospiraceae bacterium | reverse complement strand
TTCCTAAATCTGCAAATGTAGTAACCCAATACAGCAGCCGGCTTGTTTATTTAGGTGACCTATACGACCAGACAGTGACATTTGAAATGAGAACTTCTGACCAAGTGATTACAGGCAGCAATAAAAAATTGGATGCCTATGCTAAAACTGAAATCAGTGCAAAGTCTGTTCCTGTACTTGGAATCCTTGCATCAGCAAAGGACTATACCAGTCTGTTCCATTCCTACGTTTTGACACTGGATCGTCACGGAGAAAACGGCGAAATCATGACACAAATCTATGGACTTGACCCCAAAGAAGACAGAACACCCAGAGTTGAAGCATGGTATAGTTTTGATGAACCAATTTCTGATGTCGATACTTTAAATGAGAATAGGGTGAATGATGTAGATGTGCAGAGCAACTATATCAATGTGAAAACAGTAAATGCTGCTGATAAGCTGATGGAAAAAATAGCACCAAACGTTAATGATAAAAAAACTGTTACTATTTATTCAATAGTCAGAATGGACTTTGATGAAACAAAACTTGAAACAGAATTTCCACAGAAAACAAGAAACGATGCCGGTGTAAGTGCCAGAGTTTCATCAAATCTTGCTTATGATACAAATGGATTAGCGTTCTCAAGCAGTTCGGTTGCCGCAAGCGATGCCTTAAATCATCTGTATTATAGGACTTCTATGGACACGGCAAACCTGTATTATAAAGCCCTTACACCAAATCTGGATAAATATGATTATGACGGTGAGTACAGTGAAAACTATACCAGAGTTGGTGTCAATGGCAGACGTTCTATGTCAGACTATATGCCAATTGATACAGTGGCAAACTATGACCTGTCGAAAGTATCACAGTCATGGAGTGAAGCATCGAAGATTCGATTGAACATTTCATTGCAAAAGAAAACTGATACCGTAGAAAACGGTAAAGTAACAAAAGTACGGTATGAGGATATTACGAATATTACGCAATATTGGGGAGGTTTGACACTAACAAATGACGGTAAGCCTGTGGAAACAATAACGGATAACAACGGCAGTACAAGATATCAATTAATTCCATCAGAAGGAACATCAATTTGGATTGAATCAAACGAGTATAAAGAGTTAATACCAGTGACTGCAAATATGTCATCAATCACAGTAGAAATTCCAAAAGGGAAAGCAGATTATGATACGTCAACTGATACTGTTGAAATTCACATTTCCTTCAATGTCAAGACTGGCACACAAAACATAAACTACGCAAACTACAAAGTAAATCTGACAGCTCAATTATTAAACAGTGAAGAAGGTGTTATTGAAGCATGTACAGCAACTGACTATATGATTTACACAAATGCAAAGCTGAACAATGAATTTTTGAATTCTGAAAGCTAAGTATGCTATTTGCCAACAATCTATCTTGTGACATGAAAACATCAAATTTGTTTTGAAATAGAGAAAACATTTTGCACTACTCAACAAATGCACAATCGACCTCAGCAAAGGAGAGATAACATAAGTGTAAAATAAAATAGCGACTTTCCAAGAATAAAAATCTGGTGTATAATAAAGACTAAACAGCTCCATAGAGTAGATGAGAAACTGCAATTTAGTCTATGGAGTATGTTGGATTACATTGGGCAATTTGAAGTGAATTAAACATAATCCTGCATCAAAAAATTCACAGTAAGTCACAACAGTGTGCTATTGTATGCAACTGTGTAATACTGTGTATAATTTGTAATTTAATGGCAGAGGAAATAAACACCCTCTGCCACTATTTTTTGAACGTGGTACTTTAGCAATTTAATGTATTAAAAGCACGAGAATAGAATGATGCTGATAATCTGATATTATTTTTGCTATGCTTACCTGACAGCTTGATATGCTCTGCCAAACCGATGAAATGAAAAAACTATACTACAGGTTTACTTGACATTCTCTCAATCCTGTGCTATAATAGAAACATCAAAGGGAGACACTCCCTCACAGGATTCTAACTAATGAAAGGGTGAAAACAATGAACACTATCATGAACAATGCAAAGCTGAATAGCAGTCAGTATGTCTTTGAATATCAGAAGTTTAGCTTTTTCCAGTATCAGGAGGAAAGCTCCGTTGTGCTGCGCCAAAGACGTACAAGTGCTTGTTCAGGTCACCTGATTTGGTGAAGAGAGTGATTCATTGTGAACCATCTTCTGATAGAACAACACCGTCTGTGTGCAGTACAAAGCTGGCACGGACGGTTTTCTTTTATTATCTATCCAGAAAGGTGGTTATTCTCTATGACAGGAGCTGCTCCTACGATTAACATGACAGCAACCGGTGCAAACATCAAAAATCTCATCAAGGCAAAAGGGCTTAAAATTGTGGATATTCAAAACGGCTGCGGATTCAACACACCGCAGGCAGTGTTCAAATGGCTGCGTGGTGATACCATGCCCTCAATTGACAATATGGTGATTCTGGCACATATGCTGGATGTGACAATTGACCAGATTATTATTCTCAACTGAAAACTTCACTTAATATAAGTGGTAGCAATGGCGGATTCGTCTAACAGGTACAGGACACATCCCTTTCAAGGATGCAATACGAGTTCGAGTCTCGTATCCGTCACCATTCCGTTTCGTCTAAAGGCAGGACGCCTGTTTCTGGCACAGGTAATGGGAGCTCGATTCTCTCAGCGGAAATCATATGCCTTCGTAGCTCAGATGGTAGAGCGCAGGTCTGAAGAACCTGGCGTCGCAAGTTCAATTCTTGCCGGAGGCATTGAAATACTTCCGTTTCGTTTAATGGCAGGACAGCGGTCTTTGAAGCCTAGAATGGAAGTTCGATTCTTCCAACGGAAATTATAAAATATTTAAATGGGAGTGTCGCATAGCGGCAATTGCACCTGACTGTAAATCAGGCGACTTCGGTTTTCGCTGGTTCGAGTCCAGCCACTCCCATCACATACATTTCATCATGGAGAAGTGGCTGAGTGGCTGAAAGCGACAGTTTGCTAAACTGCTGTACGGCATTCCCGTACCGGAGGTTCAAATCCTCTCTTCTCCGCTACAAATAAAAATACCTATCTTTGTGCCAGATTGATAATCTGGCATTTTTGTTTTTGAGCATACTGAATTGTTTGGTATGCTCCTCCGGATTGATGCTCAATACAGCAAAGCACTAAATTGGAAAGGTCAATCATATTTTGATTACGAGCCTGAAAAGCGGATTTGTAATAAGCATCTGAGGAACACCGGCAGATTTCGATTTCATCATACAGGTTCAGAAAGCTGTCCTTATGATTTTCTACATTGCTGTTCTGATAAGGCAGAACCAAAGTCAGCGTGCCGTTGATGCGGCTGTAAGTTTTCATTACTCTGCGGATTGTGAGAGCCGCCATCAGGTCAAATTCTCCTGTACGACCAATCAAAAAATTGACATAGCCATGATTTTTCAGAATCTGATAAACTTCATGTTCCAGATTTGACTCTGCTGAAAGCGGATTCAGGAGACTTCTGTGTCCGAACAGGCTCACGGTATAAATGTTCATTTCTTAATACACCTCTTTTGTAAGATTGCGGAGCAGCAGTTCATTTTATGGGCTGTATGCTTCGCTTTCTTTTATTATACCATATCTTTATAAATAAGTAAATAGTTCGGATATTTTAGATTAAAATTTCTGAAAAGAAAGTTTATAATAAAGAGTAGTATTCTAAACATGGGAGGCAAAATGATGGAATTGAACGAAAGATTGAAATATTTCAGAAAAGCCAAAAAGATGAGCATTTATAAACTTTCACAGGAAACAGGCATCTCACAGGGACATATCAGTGATTTGGAAAATGGCAGAAATCAGCCGACAATTGATACGTTACAGAGGCTGATTGTTCCTCTTGGCATTTCAATGTCAGAATTTTTCAATGAAGATGGTAAAATTTCTGTACTGACGGATAAAGAAAGAGAACTGGTAGAACAATATCGAACTCTGTCCGATGACAAGGCAGAACTTTATCTTCAGCTTGGTAAAGCACTTAACAAATAAAGTATGATGCATAATCTGCACAATAATTCTGCATTATCGTAAGCGTAAAATAAGCCACATCCCAGATAGAAAAAATCTCGCCGAATCATACGGCGAGAGATTAGGATTCATTCCAGGGCAGAAGAATAGTTCCGGGAGGATGAGAAAACAAGTCAATCAGATATTTTTCGGCATCCAGTCCGTTTGCCTGAGCAGTCGAGAGAATAGAATACCATATAGCACTGGATTTTGCTCCGTTGGCAGTATTGCTGAACAGCCAGTTCCTGCGGCCGACTGCAAATGGTCTGATGGCATTTTCAGCACGGTTATTATCAACGGGGATATTGCCGTCCTCCAGAAATGTATAAAGATATTTCTTTTCATGCAGAGCATAGTTGACGGCTTTAGTGAGTTTCCCTTTTCCGCTGATGCACTGTTCTTCCAGCCATGCGAAGAAAGCATACAGCAGAGACTTTACCTTCACAAGACGCTGTTCATATCTTTCTTCCGGAGTCAGTTCAGCCAGCAGACCTTCTTCGTGATAAATTCTATTACAGAATTCCACTGCTTTTGCTGCGACAGAAGTTTCGTATGCAGATTTGTCCTTTGGCAGGGCTTTCACAAAATATCGTCTGGTATGTGTCCAGCAGCCGCACCGTTTTGCACCTGTAACGGCATTGTAGACATCATAGCCGTCACATATCAGATACCCGTGAAAGTCTTTCAGAAAAGCTGCCGGATGTTCTCCGCCTCTGGTCGGCTGATACTCGAAAATGATAATACTGTGGTCATTCATGTTACCGTTTGCATATACCCACATTCTGGATACGGAAGTTGGCTTTCTGCCTTCTTCATGCAGCACCTGAACAGTCGTTTCATCGCCGTGAATGATGTTCAGGACAAGCAGCCTTTTGTGCATTTCCTGTACAATCGGAAGCCCCCACTGCTGTGCAGCAATTCCCCCCCAGCTGGACAGAGTTGCTTTGGACAAAGGAATTCCTTTTGAGATAAAATCCTTTTCTTGTCGGTGAATCGGAATCCCTTTTAAATACTTTTCATACACGACATGTGCCAGCAGTGCAGGCGAACAAAAGCTGTGCGGAATCATAGGCTTCGGATATTCTGCCAGACGGATACGGCATGGTTCTGTACTGCTTTCAGGATGTTCGCCACAGTTCACACACTTATATTTTTTTGCAATATGCCGGCGGACATGAAATTTAGCAGGCGTATAGACAAGTTCATCATATACTTTTTCTTCACCGATTTCTTTCATGTCAGAACCGCATTTTTCACATACCGGCTGTTTTTCTTCATGCCGGATTTCTTCCACCGGAAGAGAACTCATCCATTCCTCATGGGTACGTTTCTTTTTACGCTGATGGGCAGGAACAGAAACAGTTTCCTCAACAGAAGAAACAGCCTGCTCTTTTTCTTCCGGAAACAGAGAAAGCTGCGTACCGCCGTCCATAATGACAGAAGTCTGTTCGCTTTTTCTGCCAAAGACTTGTTTTTTCAGCCAGTCATACTGTTCCTGCAAAAGAGCAAGC
>JAFRMZ010000038.1 GCA_017430465.1 Oscillospiraceae bacterium | reverse complement strand
TACAGCAAATATATTGAAAAATATAGGGATATTTTTGAATATATCCGAAATTATCATACGCAGGATTTAATTCAGCTTTTGATTCAGAAACGTGGTGACAAGAAAGAAGCTGCCAAGGTAGCCGCTGCCATTGCCGCCCGAAACAGCCTGTACGCTGCTGTCGGAAATGCACCCTATCATGCAGTAATGCATCATACAGACTACCTGATTGACAAAGCCGAAAAAAGACTGCATGACAGCACCCTTTCCGAACAGGAAAAACGAAGAAAAATCACCGGCTACTGTACCGCCATTGCCGCACGCAACGGCATTCATGACGATTTGCCCCTGATTATTCACATTGCTGTCAAAGTACTGAAATATATCTGAGGCATACGAAAGGAGTTTTATCTATCTTGAATATTTTAATCATTGGATGCGGAAAAGCCGGAAACATCCTCACCCAGACCCTCTGCAAGGAAGGCCATGATGTCACTGTCATGGATATTGATTCCGAAGTTGTCACCAGTGTGATTGACAATTTTGATGTGCAGGCTGTCGAAGGCAACGGCCTGATTGTCAAGAATCTGCTGGAAGCCGGTGTGCAGAAAGCCAATGTCATTATTGCCATGACGGAATCAGACGAAACCAATATCATGTGCTGTATGATGTCCCGCAAGCTTGGCGCACGCCACAGCATCGCACGTGTCAGAAATCCCATGTTCGCCGAACAGATGGTCTTTATGCGTGAAGAACTTGACATCAGCCTGATGGTCAATCCCGAATACCAGACCGCAAACGAAATTGCCCGAATGCTCCGCTATCCGAACGCACTGCATGTCGAAAGCTTTGCAGGTGGCCGTATGGAACTTGCAGAACTGCGGGTATCTACAGGCGGTATCATGGACGGGCTGACACTTTCTGCACTGCCCTCAAAGCTGAAATTAAGATTTCTTGTCTGTGCAGTGATGCGTGGCGAAGAATGTCTCATTCCGGACGGCAGTTTCATGCTCCGTGCCAATGACAGGATTTATATCACTGCTGCGCACAGCGACCTTTCTAAATTCTACAAGCAGTTCGGCGATATGAAAAACAGAATCAAGACTGTTCTGATAGTCGGGGGCGGAAAAATCAGTTATTATCTGGTTCGTCAGCTTCTGGAACTGGGAATGCAGGTTACTATCATCGAACAGGATATGAACCGATGCGAACAGCTCAGCGACTGGTTCTCAAAAGCAGAAGTGATATGCGCTGACGGCACCGACCAGAATGTACTTCTGGAAGAAGGCCTTGCCAATGCAGATGCCTGCATCACGCTCACCGGCATTGACGAAGAAAATATTATTCTGTCCCTGTATGCGAAAAAAATCGGCGTAGATAAAATTGTGACCAAAATCAACCGCACTTCCCTGCTTCCGATTTCTGACAGTGTCGGTCTGGAAAATGTAATTTCTCCGAAAAATACCACTGCCGCACTGATTCTGCAATATATCCGTGGAAAAGAAAATTCCGAAAGCAGTGATAATATTACTTCCCTGTACCGCCTTGCAGATGCCAAGCTGGAAGCGATTGAATTCATCATACGGAAAAATGCAAGATATATCGGCATTCCGCTGAAAGAACTGCGGACAAACCGAGGTTCTCTGATTGCCGGCATCATCCGGAACAACAAGAGAATTATCCCGTCCGGTGATGACTGTCTGAAACTCAATGACAGTGTGATTGTTGTCACAACAAGCCAGAAAGTTTCCTGTCTGGATGATGTCTTTCAGGCATAAGGGAGGCGGATACTGCAATCATGAATTATAAAATGATAGGTTATCTGCTGGGGCAGATAATGCGTGTGCTGGGTCTGCTGATGCTTCTGCCGTTGCTTGTAGGGCTGATTTACCATGAATCGGCAACAGTATGGGGCTCTTTTCTGGGAACGGCGGCAGCTCTGGCAGTTCTGGGAACGCTTATGACGCTGAAAAAACCGGAAAAGAAAGACATCTATACCCGTGACGGCATGGCGACAGTTGCGGCAGCGTGGATTCTGGTTTCGGTGCTGGGGGCTGTTCCCTTTACACTTTCCGGAAACATTCCGAACTTTGCCGATGCTGTTTTCGAGACAGCATCCGGATTCACGACAACCGGCGCAACCATTCTGAACGATATTGAAGCCATGTCAAATGCCTGTTTGTTCTGGCGAAGCTTCTCGCATTTTCTGGGCGGTATGGGCGTGCTGATTCTGATTCTTGCGATTCTTCCGCAGTCGGATACTCGAACGATGTATCTTGTCCGAGCGGAATCCCCAGGGCCTACAGCCGGAAAGCTCACCGCCAAGATGAGTTCTTCGGTGCGGAATCTGTATGGGATTTATATTGCTCTGACGGTGCTGGAAATGCTTCTTCTGCTGTTCAGCAATCTTGACCCTGTTCCGGAACACCGGATGAGCTTTTTCGAGGCACTGAACACTGCGCTTTCCACTGCCGGAACAGGCGGATTTGCTTTGAAAAATGCAAGCATTGCCGCCTATGACAGTGCCTATATTGATGGTATTGTCACGCTGTTCATGCTGTTGTTCTCGATTAATTTCACAATGTACTATCTGCTTCTGACAAAGAATTTCGCACAGGTATTCAAGAACGAAGAACTGCGGTTCTTTCTGGGAATCGTTGCATTTTCGGCTGTTGCGATTGCGGTCAATATTCTGCCGATTTACGGAAATATTTTCAAATCGCTGAGATATTCTTCTTTTCAGGTGCTGACGATGATTTCCACTGCCGGATTTGCTACGGCCGATTTTACAGAATGGCCGTTTTTCTCGCAGATGATTCTGCTTTTGCTGATGTTTGTCGGCGGATGTGCCGGTTCAACCGGCGGCGGCCTGAAAGTCATGAGAATTCTGCTTCTCTGCAAGACGGCTTTCCGTGAAATCAAGTGTGTGCTGAATCCTCGTGCAGTTGTTTCTGTCAAGTGTGACGGAAAGGCGGTAGATAAAGAAATTGTGCGGAGTGTCAGCTTTTATTTTGTGCTGTTCATGCTTCTGGCGGCGATTTCGATGCTGCTTCTGTCACTGGACGGCCACGCCATTGACACGACTGTCACGGCGGTTATCACCTGTCTGAACAATGTAGGGCCGGGGCTGAATGAAATCAGTCCGTCCGGCAATTTTGCAGGTTTCTCCTCATGGGCGAAAATTCTGCTGAGTCTGGACATGTTGCTTGGCCGACTGGAAATTTATCCGTTGCTGGTATTATTCACCATCCGGAAGAAATAAAAAAGCAAACCGCTGTGCGCAGTGCACAGCGGTTATTTTTCAGGCATTGTCCTGTTTTGCGAGTTTCCGGAGCATCTCGAATTTTGGTTTGCACCGGTGATACAGTTCCTTGACTTTCTGGCCGTCATGATATGCCTTTGTCAGGCCGTTGTTCAGTTCTGTGAGTGTTTCGGAACTTGCAATAATTCCGCATATTTTCTTCACCGTTTTGTCATCCGCATTTTTGCCGAGCATCAGGCGCACCTGATTCTGATAAGAATCCGGCTGGTTCTGTTCCAGTATGCTGATAACATCTTCTGTCATAAAGCCTTCCTGAGAAACGCTTTCACGCAGAGAAGAAATAAAATTTTCATAAGCCGGAGGCACATCCTGCGGTATTTCTTCTTCACTGAAAGAAGCCTCCACCGAAGGGCATATCCGGAGCTGTACAGAATCCTCCTGCATATAATTCCGGCAGAATTCCAGACCAAGCCGGAAGTCCTTGTCTCTGCTGATGATATAAAGCTGTTCGCTTTGCTTTGTGCCGATGACATAGCCGGCAAACATCATCAGTTGAATATCCAGCGCATTTTTAACAGGGTCATTGTTTTTAAGGCTCATTGCCACTTCGTTGAGATGGATTTCAGCTTTGCAGGAAATCAGTTTCTGATACAGGCTGAATGTCAGTCCGCACCGGTTCTGCGTATAGAAGATATGCACGGCATCTTGTCCGGTCAGTTTGTCGATGCCCTGCAAGCCGTCAATGTATACATTTTCGTAATCAATTAAATAAACTGCCATGGTTTCACCTGATTTATTATTTTTCCGTCAGTATCCGGTAAGTTTCGGGATGTCTGTCACGGAACAGACCCCATTCAAGACGGGCTTTATCGGTCTGCTGTAAGTCGAATTCGGCAGTCAGGACAGTATCGCCGGCACGGTCGGCCTGCTTGATGACTTCTCCGGTTTCGTTGGTGATGAATGACGAACCATAAAACTGAAGTCCTGATTTCTGATTGGCATTTTCTTCGCAGGGCGAAACTTCTTCCAGTCCGTAACGGTTGGCAGCAATTACCGGAATGATATTTGCTGCGGAATGGCCTTTCATGCATCTTCTCCAGTGGGGCATACTGTCGCAGTTGAGAATCGGTTCTGAACCGATAGCTGTCGGATACAGTAACAGCTGTGCACCCTGCAGGGTCATTGCTCTGGCCGTTTCCGGAAACCACTGGTCCCAGCAGATACCGACTCCGATTCTGCCGTATGCGGTATCCCAGACACGGAATCCCGTATTTCCGGATGTGAAATAAAACTTTTCCTGATAAAAATGGTCATCCGGAATATGTGTCTTTCTGTAAACTCCCAGAATTTCGCCGTCAGCATTGATAACTGCAACAGAATTATACAGGACATTGCCGTCTTTTTCATAGAAGCTGACAGGCATAACAAGATTTAATTCCCTGCAGATTCTGGAAAAATGCTGAACAGCATCATTTTCGCTGACAGGCTTTGCAAACTGATAATATTCATATCTGCGTTCCTGACAGAAATACTGTCTCTCAAACAGTTCCGGCAAAAGCACAATATTTGCACCTTTTGCGGAGGCTTCACGGACAAGATATTCTGCATGTACAATATTTTCCTGTACATTGGGAGTACAGTTCATCTGAATTGCGGATACTATCATAAAAAATCACCTTTCTTTCAGAGGGGAATCTGCTGGGTCAAACAATGGATATTTCCGCCTCCGAGCAGAAGTTCTCTTGCCGGAATCGGGATAATCTTCCTGTCCGGACAGAGTTCTGTCATCAGGCGGACGGCATTCCGGTCACTGCGGATATTTTCGCCCCCGAACTGCGGAAGCAGTACGGCGTGATTTGTGAAATAGAAATTCACATAAGAAGCCGCCAGACGTTCGCCGGTTTCTCTGGTATCTTCTCCCGCCTCGAAGACATAGCCCTGCAAGTCGTGTTCCGTGATGCAGACGGGCACATCCGGAACTGGAAGCTTGTGCACCAGAATCTTTTCTTTTTCAAGCACTTCAAGGCAGGCTTGGGAAAGGGCATACTGCGGGTCGTTCCTGTCATCTGTCCATGCAAGAACGACTTCGCCCGGCCGGATGAATGCGCAGATATTATCCACATGCTCGTTTGTCTCATCGTTATAAATGCCTCTGGGAAGCCATATAACACGCTCTGCGCCGAGATATTCGCAGAGTGTTTCCGTAATCTGCTCTTTTGAGAGTTCCGGATTTCTGCCGGCACTGAGCAGGCAGGCTTCTGTTGTCAGGACAGTTCCCTGACCGTCAGTATGTACCGAACCGCCCTCCAATACAAAAGGCTTGGCATCATAGACAGAAAAGCCTGTTTTCCGGCAGAATTCGCCTGCAAGAGCATTGTCATCCTGCCAGTCGGCATAAAGGCCGTCCACCGTTCCGCCCCATGCGTTGAAATTCCAGTCGATGCCTCTCACCTCTCCGGATTCCGGATTTCTGACAAAAGTGGGGGCGGTATCCCGTGCCCATGCATCGTTCTGGGCAATTTCCAGAATCTCGATATTTTTTAAATCTTTGCATAGGATTTCTGCTTTCTGACGGGTTTTCCGGCTGACAAGCAGATATAATTTTTCATCCTGCGTGATGGCTTTCCAGATTTGCAGAAAACTCGGCAGAGCAGGTTCAGCCCCGTAAGGCCATGAGCCGGAACGTTCCGGAAAAATCATAATTGTTCCGGAATGGGGGGCAAATTCGGCAGGCATCCGGAAGCCGTCATTTCTGGGCGTTGTCATGATAACCTCTCCTTGAAATCCTGATAGTCAAATGTTCTGATAACTTCATAACTGCCGTCCGTATGCAGAATACCAATGTCCGGCAGGGGCATTCCGTTGAAAGTATTATTCTTGACCATGGAATAAATCATCATATCTTCAAAACAGAGCCTGTCGCCGATATGTTTTTCCGTATCGAAACTGTAATCTCCGATAATATCTCCGGCCAGACAAGTACAGGAAGACAGTCTGTAAGAACAGTTTTTCTCATTTTTCTGACCGGAACGGAACAACGGCGGACGGTATGGCATTTCCAGCACATCCGGCATGTGACAGGATGCTGATGCATCCAGAATCAGAACTTGTGTTCCGTGATTTTCGACAATATCCATAATTTCCGTCACCAGATAGCCGGCATTGAGAGCGACAGCCTCTCCCGGTTCGAGATAGACTTCTGTATCATATTTTTTTCGGAAATCCTGAATTAATTTAATTAATAAATCAACATCATAATCTTCTCTTGTGATATGATGTCCTCCGCCGAAATTCACCCATTTGCACCGGTGCAGATACGCTCCGAATTTTTCTTCGACAGCTTTGAGCGTGATTTTGAGTGCATCCGCCCCCTGTTCGCAGAGGGTATGGAAATGCAGGCCGTCCACATCGGGAAAATCTGTCAGTTTATCGGCGGTGACGCCGAGTCTTGACCCATCTGCACACGGGTCATAAATGGCAGTCTCCTGCGTGGAGCATTCCGGATTGATTCTTAATCCGATACTTTTTCCGGCATTTCTGCAAATATCGTGATATGTTGCAAGCTGGCGCAGAGAATTAAATACAATATGGTCAGCGATTCCGGTCAGTTCCTGCATATCTTCCGGCTTGTATGCCGGAGAAAAGACATGCACTTCGCCTGAAAACTCCTCCCGTCCGAGTCTGGCTTCATACAGTCCGCTTGCAGTCGTTCCTGTCAGATATTCCGCAATCAGCGGATAGACATGAAACATGGAAAAGGCTTTCTGCGCAAGCAGAATTTTACAGCCTGCTTTTTCCTGCACGGATTTCAGAATTTTCAGATTTGCCAATAATTTTTCTTCATCCAGTACATAGGCCGGCGTATGTGTTACACCAGCCATTGCTTTTAACTGTTTCTGCATATCAGTCTACCAGAACCGGATTTTCATCCACTACCCACGGCAGGCCGTACTGATTCAGCATATCCATATAAGGGTCCGGGTCGAATTCTTCCACGTTGAAGACACCTGCACCGTTCCATGTTCCAGATGCGACAAGAGCCGTTCCAATCATCGCCGGAACGCCGGTTGTATAGGAAATCGCCTGCAAGCCGGTTTCCTTGTAGGCTTCCTGATGGTCGCAGATATTGTAAATATAAATACTCTTTTTCTTGCCGTCCTTGATGCCCGTGAAAATACAGCCGATATTTGTCTTGCCGACTGTCCGTGCGCCAAGTGAAGCAGGGTCAGGCAGTAAGGCTTTCAGGAACTTGATAGGCACAATTTCATGACCCTCGAATTCGACAGGTGTTGTGCCGAGCATACCGACATTCTGCAAGCAGTTCATGTGCATCAGGTAGCTCTGACCGAATGTCATGAAGAAACGGATTCGCTTAACGTTCGGGATATTCTTTGCAAGGGATTCGATTTCTTCGTGATGGAGCAGATACATATCTTTCTGACCGACACCATCGAAATTATATTCTCTCTTGATTTCCATCGGCTTGGTTTCTACCCAGTGGCCGTTCTCCCAGTAAGAGCCGTTTGCAGAAACTTCTCGCAGATTGATTTCCGGATTGAAATTTGTTGCGAACGGATAGCCATGGTCACCGCCGTTGCAGTCGAGAATATCAATCGTATGGATTTCATCAAAATAATGCTTTAATGCATAAGCCGTGAAAACGCTTGTTACACCGGGGTCGAAACCTGTTCCGAGCAGAGCAGTCAGGCCAGCTTTCTTGAATTTTTCCTGATAAGCCCACTGCCATGAATAATCGAAATATGCCGTAAAGCCTTTTTCCTGACAGCGTTTTTCATAGACAGCCCGCCATTCGGGGTCGTCAGTATCTTCGGCTTCATAGTTGGCAGTATCGACATAATTAGCACCGCATTCAAGGCAGGCATCCATGATAGTCAAATCCTGATACGGAAGTGCTACATTCAGGACGGTATGAGGCTGGAATTCCTTCATCAGTGCGACAAGGGATTCCACGCTGTCAGCGTTGACGGTCGCCGTTGTGAGCTTTGCACTGGTTGTGGGGGCGAGCTTTTCGGCTAAGGCTTCACATTTGGATACTGTTCTGCTTGCGATGCAGATTTCTGTAAACAGCGGATTCTGACAGCATTTGTGAATGGCGACAGTTGCAACGCCACCGCATCCGATAACTAATAACTTCATGATTAAAATTCTCCTTTGATAATTATTTTTTATGCATTTGCTTTATTTCGGTGTTCTTCTTCTTCGAGCAAATCTTCGACATATCGGGGGAGCATGAATGCGCCCATGTGCAGATTTGTCGTATAGTACCACGTTTTGAGCTTTCTTGCCCTCCATCGCTGGGCATTCAAATCATGCAGAGGATGATATTTTTTAGATGCAAATCCGAACAGCCAGTATCCGGAAGGACAAGTCGGAATATGCGCCTGATAGACTCTGCTGATGGGAAAGCTTTTATATGCTTTCCGGTGCATTGCCCGACAGGTTTCCTCATCCTCATCAAAGAACGGACTCCCGTGCTGATAGACCATAATGCCGTCATCATGCAGAGCTTTGTAACAACTTCCGTAAAATTCTTTTGTAAACAGTCCGGCAGTATGTCCCAGCGGGTCGGTGCTGTCATTGATAATCAAATCGTATTCATCCTGTTTTCCACGCAGAAAGCGCAGGCCGTCACGATAATATACTTTGACACGTGGGTCATCAAGTCCCCTTGCGTTATCTGGAAAAAATTCCTGACAGACTTTCACGAATAATTCATCCGGCTCGACAACGTCAATTTCTTCGATTTCGTTATAATAGGACAATTCACGGGCGACACCGCCGTCACCTCCGCCGATAACCAGTACTTTCCGGACATTCGGATGTACTGCCATCGGAACATGAACAATCATTTCATCATAAGTAAATTCATCTTTTTCGGAGAAGATGACACTGCCGTCAGATGTCAGAAACCTGCCGAATTCTTCGGATTCAAAGACATCAATTCTCTGAAAGTCGCTGACGCCCGAAAACAATTGTTTTTCCACACGGATGGACATCTTGACATTATGCGTATGCATTTCTGAAAACCAGAAATCCATAAAATTCAGCCTCCTTTATTTTTGAGTTCTTGATAGAGTAATTTTTGTTTTTGATGATGCATTTCACCATCATGCTGATGCTGATAATTTTTCCTGCGCCAGTCTTTGCGGAAAAGCTGTTCATGCCGGCGGATACTGTCTTTCAGGAGAAAGAAAGCCCCTGACGGAGTTTCCGGACGATTTGCACAGAACGGGCATTCTGGGTCGGAACAGGCATTTTCCAGCCACTGATTACAAGACAGACAGCCTTTGGCATCATAGAGATTTATCAGAAAAATGGGATGATTTCCGCAGAACGGACACGTTCCGGAACAGGACATAATCACTCCGGTAAATTCCGCTTTTCGGAGTCGTTTCTGAAATGCGGATTTTCTTCCTGATTTTTTCAAGATTCATCACCTGCCGGCATTACGGCCTTATTTTTAAATTTTTCCATTCTGATATGATAAATAAAATGCAGAATGACAGCAATCAAGAGCGGAACGGACAGTTCTATGCTATAGAAAAAGGCATATATCAGGGCAGACCAGAAATAAGCACCTGCTCCGTAATAAGGAGCAGAATCAAATATCCGGAACGCACCGCCGTTATGAAAAACATGGAGAATTCCTTGTGTGACGGCCGCAGCCAGCCCGATACCAATCAGACAGTATAGTATCCGATAGATATATTTCAGAATTTTCATGAATCAGTTTCCTTTCAGGACGTTAAGACGTTCGAGCGTGCCATCTTCAGGCCCTTGCATGGAACAGCCCTTTTCTTTGGAATAGAGGGTATAATCAATAATTTCTTTGGTAATCATCTCACCGGGGGCGAGAATCGGGATTCCGGGCGGATAGCACATCACAAATTCACCGCAGATTCTGCCGGCAGTTTCCCGAATCGGCACGGATTCTTTCTGGGAATAGAATGCTTTCTGAGGGGTTGCCGCCACAATGGGGGCAATATATTCTGCACTGTGCAGACCGGAAATATCACGGGCATATAATCTTTTAATATCTTCCAGCGCACCGACAAGGCGTTCGATTTCCTGAATTCTGTCTCCTATCGAGATATAGGCCAGAATATTGCCGATGTCGCCGAATTCTATCTGAATATCATATTCATCACGGAGCAGGTCATAAACTTCGATTCCGTTCAGGCCGATGTCCCGTGTATAGACTGATAATTTTGTGACATCATAATCGAAAATGCTTCCGCCGTTGACCAAATCTTTTCCGTAGGCATAGTAACCGCCGATAGAATTAATTTCTTCACGGGCATATTCGGCCATGCCGGCGACTTTCTCAAAAGACTGTCGTCCACGCAGTGCAAGGTTTCTTCTGGAAATATCCAGACTGGACAACAGCAAATAAGATGCGCTTGTTGTCTGGGTTAAATTAATAATCTGTTCGACATAGCGGGTATTCATGGAGTGATTCAGCAGCAGCAGGGAACTTTGTGTCAGGCTTCCGCCGGACTTGTGCATAGAAACTGCGGCCATATCCGCACCGGCTTCCATCGCCGAAACAGGCAGATTTTCGTTAAAATACAGATGTGTTCCGTGTGCTTCATCCACAAGCACCAGCATGTGATGTTCATGTGCTAATTTTACAATCGAGCGCAAATCTGAGCAGATGCCGTAATATGTCGGATTATTGACAAAAATAGCCGTTGCATCGGGATTAGCAAGAATTGCCTGTTCTACCTGCGAAATTTCCATGCCGAGTGCGATTCCGATATGAGAATCCATATCCGGATTGACATACACCGGCTCTGCACCGCAGAGAACCAGCGCATTGATGACACTTCGGTGAACGTTGCGGGGCAAAATAATTTTATCTCCGGCTTTGCAGGCAGTGAGCACCATGCTCTGCACGGAAGAAGTTGTTCCGTTGACCATGAAATAGGCATAAGCTGCGCCGAACGCATCGGCGGCTAATTTTTCGGCATCGTAGATAACCGAAACCGGATGACATAAATTATCAAGCGGTTTCATGGAATTGACATCCAGCGAGACGCACTGTTCTCCGAGCAGTTTTACCAGTTCGGGGTTGCCTCTGCCTCGTTTGTGGCCGGGAACGTCGAACGGCACGACACGCTGACGGCGAAACCGTTCCAAAGCTTCATAGATAGGTGCAGATTTTTGTGCTTCCAAATTCATAGTGCATTCTTCCAATCCTTATTTTTTTGAATATTTTTTAAATATTTAAAGTATTAACATAGCCTTATTATAGCACATCTGCGGGGCAATGTCAAGAGTTATCCGGCAGATAAAAAGCTTTGCAGAAACGCTGAATTCAGTGGATTCCAGCCGGCATTGACTGTACCGGCAAAAGATTCTGCAATCTGGGTGACGGCATCAAAATTCTGATGAATCCAACGGTCGAGTTCCGGAATTTTTGCACCTGTACCGAGTTCGGAGGTCTGCATTTTCACGGCAAGCAGATTCTGCACCAGAGAATCTATCTGTTTTTCCTGAGGCAGAGTGCACAAATCTGCAAACAGCATCGGAGGGGGTGTCTGATATTCTGCAATCCAGTAACAAGCCAGAAGCGGGCGGAGCACATAGAAATATTTTTTCATTCTGACCTGTTCTTTTTCGCAGTAGGCGTGATAATTATGCTTTGCGGTTGCAAGATAGTGACAGATTCCTGTTTTCGGTGAAAAATAAGAATTTATCAGAGGCTTGAGATTCTGAAAATATTCGCTTGTACGGTAGACTATGGGGGAGTTTGTCCACTCGAAGACAGTCGGATTGGATTTATATAATAATTTCAGCATTTTCTGCAAATCCCAGCCATTAATATCAAAAACGTCATCGAGCTGATATTCAATCACATCACGCACGGGATTTAATTTCAGATAGTCATCTTTTTGGCGGATGTAGATAAATCTCACATCAAAATCGCTGTCGGGAGAGGCGAAGCCCCATGCCCGTGAGCCGGATTCGACAGCGTGCAATATTGTGACATGTTCCTGCTGTTCGATTTCGGACAGTTTCAGGATTATCTGTTTTTGGATTTCTGTTTCATTCATAATACACTCACATCACTTTCAGCAAGAAAGCCCTGCCGTAACAGACAGGGCTTCTCCGGTTTAGATTTTTGCATCAAAATTTTTAAGCAGAATTTGCATCGAATTCTTGTTTGAGATTTTTCAAATCGGTTATATTTTTGTCATGTTCCTGACGCAGGCCTTTTTTAAGCCATTGTATTTCTTTTAATTCTGCGCAGATGATGTTCCATTGTGCCTCCAGCATTTCCACATGGACAGAAAAGCCTTCCGCAGTATACGCATCAGGGTCGGAAGCTTTTTCAGCCTGCTGGCGCATGGAAAACATTGTCTGCATATACAGATGCCGGAATACCGTAGTATTTACTTTTATCAGATGTTTCTGTTTATTTCTGAATTCGTAGTGGTTCAGAAGGATTGTTTTCAGGCTGACAATTAATTTTTCAGCAAACTGTTCTATACAGGAAAGCTGTTTTACACGCTCCTGCAAAAGCTGAATGCCTTTGCGGTATGTTTCCAGCAATGTCAGGTCTTTTGTTTCCTGAACAGCCTGCTGAATTTCCTTACAGCCCTGCCGTCCGGCGAGAATATGGGCTATCAGGTCATGATATAAAATCACGCTGTTATTGAAAAGCCGTTCGCACAAAACAAAATGATTTTCTGCTTCCTGAACATAATGATTTATCTGGGTAAAAAACTGGTTCAATATCTGGTCAGCATCAGAATATTTCTGAAGATTTTTTTCTGTTTTACGATAAGAGCTGACAGAATCTTTCAGGCATTTTGCCAGCGGGCAGAACGTGCCGGAAACCTGATGCATCTGTTTTAATACTTCAGAAAGCAGTTGTGTTTTTTCATCGAATTCCTTCATGCTCAGGCTCAAAATCACCATATCTGCATTTTTAAGCAATTCTTCAGCGACATGTTCTCCGAAATGGAAAATAGTATTCGGGTTATCGAGATAAATCAGGCTGGTAAGCTGGTCAATTTTCTGAAAACTGGTTTGTTTCACCGTCTGCTTTTTGTCTTCGGCAAGCTGATAGGACTCAGGTCTGAAATGAATATGCGCCATTATTTTTTATCCGGAACATGATAATTTTTATTGAAATCGTTCTTGATAGCCTGCAAGCGGACTTGGTCTTCCTGACGTTTTTTATGGGCATCTGCTTCAATCTGCTGTACTTCGGCAATACCGGATGTAATTGTTTTCCATGCATTTTCGAGCGTTTCAATCTGGATGGAAGAACCGGAGGCCATTCTTGCAGTAGCTTTTGCTTGGTCAACCGTATTCTGGGCATTTTTCATGAGCATTTCATTTGTTTTCTTATCAAGTTCCGCCATGGCATCGGCCTGAATCTTCTGCCGTTTCAGAAGCATTGCCTGCGCCAGTGCCTGCTTGAATACCGGCAGAGTGATGATGATAGCAGATTCCATTTTTCTGTATAAATTATAATTGGAGAATTCCATAGTTTTGAGCATCGGAATAGATTCCATAGCCACTATTTCGGCTGTTCTCAAATCCTGCACACGCTGTTCCAACAGAGAAAGTGCATTCTGATAGGAAGTCAACTGGAACTGCAAATCCTGATTGCCGGTTGTCTGCATTTCTTCCTGCGTCTGGTCAATAGCGGCCTGAATTTCCTTGCATCCCTGTTCGCCGGCATAGATATAGGTTTCCAAATCGTGATAGAAATTCACATTGGCATCGAACATGGTGCTTAATTTCTTGTTGGAAGTTCTGATTTCATCCTGATACGTACGGAGCTGGACATAAATCTTGTCGATTTCACTGCCCATATTGTTATATTTATTCAGGATTTTTTCAAGCTGCGCCTGCGCTCTGTTGAATAATTTCTGCAAGCCCTTAGGTTCTTTGAGTTCATCAATATTGAACTGGTCCATAATTTTGGACAGAGCCTTCATGACTTCGCCGGTTTCGTTGAGCTGAGTCAGGCTCATATTATTCAGGACAGTATCAGAAGCTTTGGAAATTTCCTCAGCAGCTTCCGAACCGAAAGAAACGATAGTCCCCATATCAGAAATATCAATCTGACTGGTGAGTTCATCAATTTTCTGCATGTCCATATTCTGGACGAGCTGTTCTTTGTCCGCAACAATATCATACTGCTGAACGGGTTCGATGCTTGTCACCTGAGAAGATGCCACTTGTGTGGTGATAACATTTGCATCAGTTTCTTTCTGAAGATTGGGGCTGTTATGATTTAAATTGATAGCCATAAAAATTTATCTCCTTTTTTTAAATAAATTGCTGAAAGGGCTTGTTTTAACGGGTTTGCCGGCATATTTCTGTAAATTCGGCATTTTGATGTTATATAAATATTCACCGGTCTGGTGTTCTTCCAGCATGGTTTTCTGATAGAATCTTTCCACACACTGATAGCCTGTCGGCACAAGAAAGACAATATCGAATCCCAGCAGATTCAGAAATGCCATAATAATTGCATCTTCCAGACTAGGCATATTTTCTCCGGTCATGACATAAAGAAGCTTGGGATTTTTCTTTGTGAAATCAAATTTCTGAATTTCACGAATCAAAGGAATATCCAGATTCAGTGCGACAGAAACGATTTTATATTCTATCTCCTGATTTTCAAATGTTCCCTTGATGATTCTCTGGTCAAGCAGAAGCTGGAGCTTGTCCAGCATGTGTTCCTGAATTTCGTTTCTGAGAAAGCCATATTTATAATCTTTATGATTTTTAATCCGGTCACGCTGGAGCTGACCGTTCATCAGAAATTCGGTTTTGATATTCCGGAACGGATTCATCATATTATTTCCGATATAGGGAATGCGCTGAATGACAAAGGGGCTTTCTGCCATGAGTTCCTTTGCCCAGTTCAGATAAGCCGGAACATCACTGTCTTTGACACCGGAAATTTTCGCAAAGATAACCGGAATGACGACAGTATCATGAGAAATCATGAAATTCGGCCTCATATTGACTTCTTCTTTCCAGTAGAGTGAAATTTCTTCAAACGTTGTTTGCAGTGTCACCGGATTGGCTTTTGCATACTGCTGATTCCGGTAAATGCCGGAATCCTGATACAGAAGCGTATCCAGTTCCCGTTCTGCATGATATGCCGTTGTGCCGAGCCGGATTTGTGAAATATCTGTCGGAAATTTTGCAATATCCAGCGATTCATCATAGTGAACGGCATAGAGCCAGTCATCTTGCAGACAGCATTTCTGATTTGTCAAATCCGGAGTCAGAATGAAAATATCCACGGGCAGGCGTGACAGAAACCGGAAAAATAATGCTTCTTTTTCGTTACGGCATCCGCCGAGATACAGAAAACTGCTGACTTCCGGCATTTTCCAGTTCCGGAACAGTACAGGCTGATATGTTCTGAACCAGCAAATCAGATGCACCGCACAACCGCTTAATTTATTCAGATTCATGCCGTCTTTTCGGGATTCTTCCAGCATGACATCTACAAAACTCTTGACGGCAAGCCGTTCGAGCTGTATATTTGCCGGATTTTTAAGATTCGGCAGAAAATCCATAATCAGATTATCAATTTTCGCCGGCTGATTTCCTCTTATCACTGCATTGGTTTCCGCCGGAGACGGTTCGGGCAATGCCGTATCCAATGCAACAACCGGCCGGCCGGAGGTTTTCAGGTCATCATAGAGCTGATACAGCAGATTCGGGTAGCTTTGTTTCTGCTCCACGCCCTCGATACGGCAGAACAGATTATAGAACAGATTTGGGTTATCGCCTCTTGTCTGAGGTGTAGTTTTTATTTCTTCAAAAAGCTTTTCGCCGGAAGACAGCCACGCATTGGTGCAGTTCTGCACATCGGGGAGCGTTCCGTAAAGGCGTTTCCGGTTCAGTTCGTCCTGCATTTCCTGACGGACTGTTTTCAGGCTGTACCCTTCCGGAAAGGGTTTCATATCGGGGAGCGATAAATTTTCGGAAAATTTCGAGTCTGCATCATATTTGAGATAATCCGCATCTCCCTGATACTGCAATAAAACAACATCGCATCCGGCATGTGCCAGCACGGAAATCAATAACAATTCATGATTCGTTACAGTTCCCTCATAGAGCATTTTCGGGAGGCTGTCATTTCCCAGCAGGCTGACAATGCGTTCAAATTTATAATACAGCCAGCACATGAATTTGATATACACATTTTTGAGGACACTTTCAGGCTTGCCGTTTTTCCGGAGGGTATCCAGCGTATGGTATACAGATGCCGAAACCGCCTGTCTTTGTGCATCATTCATACGTGGAAGCCATTTTTTCAGACTGCTTTCCAGAAAGCCTAAGCTCATCTGGAAATCTGTTCCCATTTGTTCCTGATAATAGGCCAGATTCTGGTTTGTGGGATTGGCGATACCGCCTTCTATGACGACACCATTTTGACGGGAGGCATTATAATATTTTCGGATAAACTCTCTGATTTCCGGATTACAGCCATTTATCCGATAGAAATATACACCCTTTTCCCTGCGCTGATTCAGCGGACAGAAAAAATCGTCCAGCCGATTGATTTTTTTATGTTCTATCATGGAGAACAACTTCTTTCTGTTTGTTTGATAATATATTTATCATATCATATTTCAGACAGTTTGTCAAGAAATTTTCAGCGATTATTGACAGATTCCGGATATAAATCATGATGGGTAAGTCTGTCCCATGCGACCTGCTCCCATTTTGTGTCGGGTCTGCCGTAATTGCAGTACGGGTCGATAGAGATTCCGCCTCTGGGGAGGAACTTTCCCCAGACTTCAATATATTTCGGATGCATGAGCTTTATCAAATCATTCATGATGATATTCACGCAGTCTTCGTGGAAATCGCCGTGATTCCGGAAACTGAACAGATATAATTTCAAAGATTTGCTTTCGACCATAATTTCATCAGGAACATAAGAAATATAGATAGTTGCGAAATCGGGCTGACCGGTAATCGGGCAGAGGCTGGTAAATTCCGGACAGTTGAACTTGACAAAATAATCTCTGTCGGGGTGCTTGTTCGGGAATGGTTCCAGAACTTCGGGTTTGTAGTCGAATTCATATTTTGTATGCTGATTGCCTAATAAGGTAATATCGCCGTGTTCTTCCTGTGTACGCATAATTACATTTTCCTTTCTTTGTGATATGATAAATCAGAATTTGATTCCTTATTTATCTTCGCAGTATTCTATTACATATTCCTCTCCTAATTCTTCTAAAAGCATTTCATATGCTTCCCATGCTTCTTTATAAAATTCTTTTTCCTCCTCTTTTGACCAAAGTAACGGATTTGGAGGATATTCCCAATCAAGCGCATTATCATGTTTTATTCCCAATTTGAAAATAAAATCCTTTAGCCTTTCAGATATAGGGAGACAGTTTATATCAACTTCATATCCGTATTTTTCTTTTGTGAAAGAATCGCAGCTCCATAAACATGGACAAACTGATTCGCTGCATCCCCATTCAAACCAGTACTTAAATCTGTATTTTTGCATTGAAAGTTACCTCTAAATTCCGATTTATTCTTATAAAAGTGCAGGGTCATCTGCACCGTTGAGCCGGAACGCTTCGGCACGGTCACGGCACGTTCCGCAGATACCGCAGGGCTTGTCACCGCCCTCATAACAGCTCCATGTCAGTTCGTAGGGAACTTTGAGTTTCAGTCCGGTCTTGACGACTTCGGCTTTGGTCATCTTCACGAACGGCGCATGAATCC
>JAFRMZ010000004.1 GCA_017430465.1 Oscillospiraceae bacterium | reverse complement strand
TAAGTTCCGGAATTTCTTTCAGGAACTGATACAGTTCCGTGTGACGCTTCCGGAATTCTTCGGCTAGTTTCTTTCTCTGTTTTTTATCAGGTTCATTTAAAAAACTTTCAGAAAAGCGTTTAAAGTCTGTAAAATCGGCTTTTCCGAACAATTTTTCATGCTGTTTCAGCCCCTCTGACAGAGCGGCAAGGCTTTTCTGTTTGAGATGTTTCATGTAATTTTTCCGCTCCTTTCAGGGCGACATTGCTGAAAGCCTGTCAGAGCGTTTCTGACAGGCTTGGCATTTACGGGTATCATTTTACAAAAAAATTCTTTGAAACGAATTTAAACGGCATTTAAACGCATTTAAAAGGGTATGCTCCGCCATTCGGATTCTGAATCAGAATCCGGACGGTTTATGTATACGCACATACCCGCCGGACAGGAGACGCATCAATCCTGCTGCTTGTCAGTATGCTGATTTTTCAGACCGGAAGAACCGGCAGTGTAATTCGGTGCTTTCTGCCCATGAGGTTCACACGGATGACAGCTCTGCGCTGTCTGAGCTGGTATTCGATTTGATAATCGGCTTCCGGACAATTCCGGAGTGCGCCGTCAAGGACGAATTTTGCGCCGCCGCTGGTATCCATGATTCTGGAAACTCCCAGAGGGCAGCCGCCGTTTTCGAGCCATAGCAGCCAGGCTTCCTCTTTTTTGGAAACAGGTCTCGGCAGATTGTCTCCCAGAAAGCGGACAAAGCCTTCTGTATGCCGGATAAGCCTGTAGTTTTCAAGGTTTCTCTGCATCTGCACAAAGACATACTGCGGAAAGATGAGCCTGATTTTTTCCGTCCATGTTCCGCCTCTGCGGAGAAACATCTTTTTTCTCGGCACGAAAGCGGAAATTCCGGCGGACTGCAATCTTTTGCAGACAGCCTCTTCTTTTCCGGAGCGCACCTGCAAAACATAAATGCTCATGCTGATTTCTCCTGTTTTTTCTTGATGAATTTTCTGACTTTCCGGTAGAGTTCGGGTTCTTCCGCAGCCATGGCATCGAAAATCATTGTCCGGAACTGGTCTGCGCCGACTTCCAGAATTTCTCTGTTTTTAGTGTCAACCTGTTTCTTGTAGGCTGCTGCTCTGGTGAGAGCGACAGCGTTCTTTGTCAGGGTATCGAAATCCAGATTCTGAAGCTGTTCTTCAGGCATCTGATTGACGGCAGTGAGCATCTGACTGCTGACAATCCTGAGAATGCCTTCTGTCGTATCCAGATTGGGATAGCGTTCTGTTTCTTCCATAATCGCTCTGAAATTTTCCTGACTGATACGGAGTGCATCGAGCGTTGTCATCAGATTTTTTGCATATCTGCCGACAGAGGCAAGGGAAACGCTCATGCCGCTGTCTTTGATATAATCCGCAATTTCGTGATAGCACATGCCGGATTTAATCATTTCGTCAACGGTTTCACGGATTTCAGGGTCGAGCTTGTCAATTTTGGAATGCTTTCTGTTTCCCATAGCGCACCGCCTTATACTTCGATGCAGTCATCTTTCAGAATGCAGGCGATGACCTGAATACCCTTTTGTGTGACCTTGGCTTCGAGTTCATCAGCAGCGGCATCGGCAAGCGTGATTTCTTGTTTTGTGCCGGTGTGTCGTGTTCTGATATATCCGCCCTCTGTCAGATAGTTCACGCTGTCCAGAAATTCGGATTCTGTAAGGCTTGGTTCGAGGGCATATTTCAAATCCGGCAGGCGGACGAACTGCGTCCGGAGCAGATTGATGCCTTTGAGAACGATACCGTTATTACGGAAAAATTTCTTCTGTCGGATTCTGTCATTAAGTTCCTTGTTTTCCAAAGTGTTCACCCCTGATTCTTCTGCTGATAATAGCTGTCTATTTTGGATTCGAGCCTTGTCATGACTCTGATGAAATCTTCATTCTTGGTAGTGTGTTCCTTGATATAGTCCACGTTGTCTGAAAGCTTCTGCATTGCCGCCTTAATTTCGGCGACTTCTGCTTTGGTGGCATACTTGTCGGATAAGCTGTACTGCATATCTTTCAGCTCCTGAACATTGTTTTCGCTCCGGTCGAGTCTGTCCATCGTTCTTTTCAGGAAAAAGCCGATGATTCCGAGAATGACTGAAAAAACAGTTGTAATAATGTAGAAAATCAAATCCTGCTGCATAGTTTCGCCACCAATAAAAAAGTATCATTAAAGTATTGCTACCCTAATGATACTATAAAAAAATTGGAAAATCTACCGGAATTTACGGCAAATTTTCCAAAAATCAGTAAAATTATTTTCTGTAACTGCGGATAATTTTTCTGACAGCAGATTCTGAAAGACAAAATTCTTTTGCAAGCTCTCTGTAATTTCCGCCGTCAAACTTCTGACAGATGATTTCATCACGGCTCTGTTTTCCATTCCGTTCCGGTTTCTTGATATATATCCGACAGCCGGCATAATAGAAAAGAAGTTTCTGGTAAGCTTCCCAGCCGACAGCTTCAGCAATTTCTTTCTGTTCGTCATCGAGCAGTTCCGGTGTGATTCTTCCGAGTTCCAAGTGAATTTCCCCTTTCGATAAAAAATAAAGTACGGTACAATGATTCTTTCTTACATTATACCGTACTTTCTGGAAAATGGCAAGTAGTTTTCAGGATTTCTTTTTCCGTTTCTTTTCAGCATTTGCCACAATCTTTTTCAGAGCTTCAATTAATTTGATTCCGTCATCTTTCCGCACCCAGCGGAGAGGGTTGGACGGCGGAGCAGTGACACCGAGCGTTTTCCAGACAGCTCCGGCAAGTCTCTGACTGACGGTCGTTTCCGTGTTTCCGTCCAGTTCTGTCAGAATGTAGGTGAGTTTCCATGCCATAGCCTGCTGTTTTCCTGTCATCATGTCCGGAATGTCTTCACGCTGTTTCGGCTTGTAAAGTCCCTGACTGACAAGCATTCTGTTCAGTTCGGCTTCTACCTTTCCGGCTTCTGTTACTGTTAGGTCACTGACATGATATTTCCCTGTAATCCGATGCACAAGAATATGAAAGTTATCGTCCAGACTGCCGTGTTCTACTAACCCCAGAACTGATGCGGCAGCGTAAAGTCTTCTTGTATGTTCTTTCATTTCGTATCACTTTCTTTCCGTTAAATCATTGTAATCCAAATTGAGCAGAATCC
>JAFRMZ010000037.1 GCA_017430465.1 Oscillospiraceae bacterium | reverse complement strand
TCCAGCAGATGACGGAGTTTTTTTGCTTCCATATTAATGTAATCTTTGGCGAGCTGTTCTGCTTCTGCCGCAGAGTTTTCAAGAAGTTCAAATCCGGCTGCTGCTGTAAAAAAGTCAATCACAGTATTTTTATCTTTGCTGTCACAAATCTGAATCAGAAATCCATTATATAAAGCTGAATTTCCGTCCGGAGCTGTTTTTGCAATTTTCTGGGCAGTGATTCTGATATAAAATTCTCTGTATTTCATGTGAGTCCTCTCAGGTCAGTTTCATCTGAAATCCGCTGATTTCTTCTGCTTCTTCCGTCTCAGCAAGCCGTTCTGCGGTCAGTGCGCTGTTCACAGCCGTATTCAGAAACTGAACATCAAGATAATTTTCACGGTAGCCCTGCAGGATAGTGTTCAGATAGCCGATATTCGGTGCTGAAATCTGCCCTCTGTTCATGATGTAAGCAATTCCGGTGATTTTCTGACCGTTCAGTTCAGTTTCATATTCTTCTTTCCGGTACAGATGTGGAAAGCCTTCGTAGCAGTCCAGAGATTTTTCATCCTGCGGAGAAATTTCCCAGAGCAGAACCGGCACGGATGCTCCTTTTTTCGGTACGATAGTCGCCACACCTCTGAACTCTAATTCATAATCTCGGAGCATGGCTGTTCCAAGCACTTTTGAATCCGGACAGCGGTATTTCATCTGTTTCAGGTTCAGATTGCTTCCGTATGCGATATAAATTTTGTTTTTCATTGTACTGCCTCGCTTTCATTTACATGGTTATTTCTATAGATTCTGTTTCTTCTTCAGAAATGTCCTCAGAACCGCTCGCAAAGCCGTTCTGATTTTCATCGGGTACTCCTGCGGATTCTTCTTTCCGGCTCGACACGGCGGCTTCTGCCTGCTTACGTACAGCGATTCGTTCCTGTTTCAGGCGTTCACGCTGTGCAATGGCATCTTCCGGATGCCGCCACGCAATATTGCCGGTCAGATGCTTGAGCAGATGCATCCGGCAGTTCTTGAACTCATCCCCAATCAGACCAAGATTCAAAAGCCACACTCTGAATGAATATCTCATATTGTCGCTGTGGCTTTTGTGAGGCAGACAGTATTTCTTTGTCATCGCCGCATTGTTGATGGCGAGAGCAAGTATAATCTGTGCCCTGACCTCTCCAGCATGAAGTGAGGCATTGCAGGCACGAATTTCATAGTGTCCGTGCTGGAAAAAACTATGTAAATTCAAGGCATGATACCGTGTGTCTGAGTAATGAGTATACTGTTCGCTCATATCGCCTTCATACCAGAGCCATTTAATATCATCCATTGTTCTGGGCTTCTTCTGATTGATTTTCCGGATAAATTCCTGATTGCTTTTGTGGCAGTATCCCTCTCTTGCAGAAGATACCTGAAGCACATCCCAGAGAAAATCTTCCTTGCTGGCGAAAATATTCGCCAGATTCCGGATTTGTTCGGGAGTATAGTCATCTGCTGAAATATGAATATGTGTTCCGCACATGTACTCTGCACCGCATACACCGCCTGCTTTCCGGAGTGTCCGGATAACTTCCTGCAATACTGGAATATCTTCATATTCCAGAACCGGAGAATTCAGCTCCACGCTGTAAGTCCAGCCTGCACTGTTTCCGAACTTGTCTATGCGCTGGATGCTTCCGTCATAGACAAAATCCCATTTTCTGCCTTTGCTGTCTCTTACAGAATATTTGTCATAGCTTCCGCCGGAATGTTCCGGCTCAGTTTCAAACAGCTTTCCGACAGCTTTCGCCGCCTGACATCTGGTCAGTCCGGTCATCTCAATTTCGATGCCGAATTTTCTTGTTTTGATGCCGTCAAAATTTCCAGCCAATCAGTCACCCCCAACAAAGAAACAGCCTGCCAAAGCAGACTGTTTCAGATTCTTATTTTTTCTCTACTTCTGTATCCGTTTCATATCCGCCTCTGAAAATTATCTGAATATGGGTTTTATCAATCACTCTGACACATTCAAGCAGTTTCCGCACAAGCACATCATCGAAATCATGCAGTTCCAATTTGGTATGCTCCATCTGATTCAGAATCGTGCTTATCTGGTTCTGTGTTTCTGAATTTGTATATGCCTGCCTTTTGAGAACAGTTAACTTTTCACCAAGTTCCTGTTCTTCATGGAACAGCTTTTCAAATTCCGTATCAAGGGAATCTTCTCCGACTGCACCGCTGACTATCAGATTTATCATATCATTTCTGGCTTTCTGAATGTCAGCAAGCCTTCTTTCGATTTCGGTGATTCCGTTCTGTTCCAGTCCTATCAGAACAGATTCCGTACTTTCCAGAATGACTCCGGAAATTTCATTCTGACAGTCATAAAACTGATTAATTGCTTTCAAAATGGCTCTGTGAAGCGGTTCTTCATGAATTGTCGGTGAATTCTTGCAGTACCGGTTTCCGTGGTCAAGACGGCTGATGCATCTCCAGACAATTGTTTTCTTTCCGTGAACATTCCATGTGACACGGCGGTAAGGCGTTCCGCATTCTCCGCATATCATCAATTCTGTCAGAGCGTATTTGCTGGAATACTTTCCCTGTTCGGTTCTGGTTCTGTCGCTGATTTTCCGCTTGGAACTTCTTCTTGCCGTTTCCTGCTGTACCAGATTAAATGTTTCACGGTCAATAATTGCCGGATGGCAGTCCGATACCAGGTACATGGTGCGTTCGCCTTTATTTCTCACGCTTTTATGCGAAATACAGTCTGTTGTATAAGTCTTTTGCAGCAGTGCATCACCGGCATATTTTTCATTTTTCAGGATTCGCCAGACAGCATCGGCTCTCCACTCCATGCCTCCGCTGATAGTTTTTACGCCTTGCTGATTCAGGACATCTGCGATGTGCTGTGTGGATTCACCATCAAGAAACAGCCGGAAAATCTGTTTGATAATCTCTGCTTCTTCCGGAACGATTTCCGGCTTGCCGTCAGCACCTTTCCGGTAGCCGAGCCAGTACCGGTACTGGTATCTTACACGCCCTTCCCTGAATCCCATCTGTATGCCGAGTGTTACGTTTTTGCTGATAGATTCTGATTCTGCCTGTGAAAAACTGCTGTAAAGCGTGAGCATGAACTCGCTGTCCATATTTGAAGTGTTGATATTTTCCTTCTCGAAAATGACTGCTACGCCAAGACTGCGGAGCATCCGGATATATTCCAGACAGTCCACCGTATTTCTTGCGAATCTCGATGCAGATTTACAGAGAATCAAATCGATTTTCTTTTTTTGGCACATACGAATCATCCGGTTGAATGCCGTCCTTTTGAGCGTAGACGTTCCGGAAATTCCTTTGTCAGCGAATATTCCGGCTAATCTCCATTCTTTATTCTGATTGATGTAGTCTGTATAGTA
This sequence comes from Oscillospiraceae bacterium, assembly GCA_017430465.1. Taxonomy (GTDB): domain Bacteria; phylum Bacillota; class Clostridia; order Oscillospirales; family Ruminococcaceae; genus UBA3855. The sequence continues at coordinate 2,089 of JAFRMZ010000037.1, read as the reverse complement.
TTCCACCTGCACTTCATAGCTGTTCTGCTGTTCCTCTAAATCCGTGCTTATACGACAATATGCCGCTACTCTGAGCTGATGATACTGTTTCTTTTTTTCTTCTTCAGAAATTTTTGCAGGAATAATTCTGACATTAGGTGCTGTGTTCATCTGATTCCGTCCTTTCTATAGATTTTGAAAATTTCATGCCGTTGATGAATTCTATCTCGATTACAGCAGAATGGCTCACTGTCATCCGCTTTACGCAGGATTTCAGCAAGCCAATATCAAGAGTATGCAGTTGTTCACGGTCAGTAAGCACTTTTTTCAGGAATTCCGTTTTCTGCGGAATATCACTGTATGTACAGCAGTTGTATTTCATCTCAGCCAGCCGGAGCAGTTCGGATTTGATTCGCTCACAGTCAGTCTTCGGATTCTCTGTCATACGGCGGATTTCATTCTGCTGACGGATAATTTCTGTATCCGGCGAATATCGCACAGATTCTTCATCGGTATTCAGTAAAAACGGATTTTCGATAACAGCATTCATAATTTCCAGAATTGCATCTGTCAGTGCCTGTGCGGTTACTTTTTTGTTTTTCCTCCGGCATTTGTGCCGGTTGCATCCCCAGCTGTTAAATCCTGCATTTACACCGCCGGGGAACAGTTTCTGACCGCATTCCTTACAGAACAGCATCTTTCTGAGTTCATTCAGTTCTTCAGAGATTATAAAGAAATTCCTGTTCTTTTCTGTTTTCAGCCGTGCAGCTTTCTGATACATTTCCTTTGAAATCAATGCCGGATACTGTTCCGTGCCAAGATATTTCTTTTCATTCAGGATTATCCTGACTGTATCCGGATACCACTTCACGTTTTCTTTATAGAAAATCGTTGTATTCAGGATTTTTGCGAGTTCCTCCAGACCTTTTCCGGAGATATATTCGCTGAAAATTCTGACTACAGTTTCTGCATCTGCCGGATTGATTATGATTTTTCCGTCCTGCATTGCATATCCGAATGGAATTGCTCTTAGTTTAGCCATTTACCTTACCTCACTTTCAACCAACATCATACCACAACTCCGGACGGAAATCCATTCATCATATACAACAAAATTTTAATCCTGATTCTGTGGATAATGCTCAGTAAATTTCAGACCGCCCATTATACAGACTATGAGCATTTCCAGCTGTTCCGATTCGGTATCATCATCATGCAGGCTTCTGTTCAGTTCTTTGTGCATATGACTGATTCTGCCGTGCAGTTTTGCACTCTGCACATGATATTTTTCATCATCAAGAAATCCTTTTGTCCTGAGAGATGTCAGAACATGAAGCTGTTCTTTTGTCTCCAGTATTTTTTTCTGAATATTCATCACATTTTCATGACTGCTGAATCTTTTCAGTCTGATTTCATGCAGTGAAGCCAGCAACGGAGATAAAATTTCATTACGGCAGAAATACAGCTTATTGAACATGGCTATGAACATCTGACAGATATGTTCCTGTGATATTGCCTTCAGCGGACATCTTTTTATACTTTTTTCACGTTCGGAGCAAATCCAGTACAGTCCGTTACTTTTCATTTTACGCTTATAGGAAACACCGCAGTGACCGCAGACAATCTTTTTGGAAAAAGGGTATCTTTTCGGAGTTCCGGTATTATTTCTGAACTGTACACGGCTTTGATATAGTTTTTGGACATTTTCAAAATCTTCTTTTGAAACAATCGTTTCATTCACTCCGGTGACATAGTACATCGGCAGTTCGCCTTTATTTTTCTTTTCAGTGAACGGCACGGTATCTGTCATATAGTTTTTCTGAAGAATCATATCACCTGTATACCGTTCATTTGTAAGAATAGCCAAAACATGGTAGTGATTCCATGTTCCCTGATTTCCGAAAACAGAATTCTGATTAAGCATATTGGTAATTGTCGTTATGCCATATCCACTGAGATACCATTTGAAAATCTGTCTGACTGTTTCGGCTTCCTGCTCTATGATTTCGATTTTTCCGTTAATTCTGGCAAATCCGTAAGGCTGTCTGCCGGATTTATAAGTGCCGTTCTGCATCCGTCTGCGGACAGCCCATTTCATATTTTTCGATAT
>JAFRMZ010000036.1 GCA_017430465.1 Oscillospiraceae bacterium | reverse complement strand
GATTAAATTTCGCTGTAACATGATAAAGTGTGTCATCATGACAGGCATTACTACAATGGGATATTCCGAACCCTGCGATTTATGAATTGTAATTGCATAGGCATGAACAAGCTCATCCAAATCTGTAATATCATATTTGACAAATCTGTTTTCAAACTGCACTGTTAATTCCTTATCAATCGTGTTGATGTCTGAAATCATGCCAATATCGCCGTTAAAAACTTCTTTGTCATAATTATTTTTAATCTGCATGACCTTATCGTAAAGCCGATAAGTATGACTGCCACGGGTCAGCCAAGATTGTGCAGGATTCAGATTCTGCTGTAAAAGCTGATTCAAATTAGTCGCACCGATAACACCTCTCTGCATGGGTGTTAAAACCTGAATGTCAGTCGGATTCACATGACAGTATCTCGGCAGTCTCGACTTGACAAGCCCGATAATTTCATTGGCAGCCTGTTCAGGTTCTTCGCATTCGATAAAGAAAAAGTCTGTCCCACGCTGATTTTTCAGGTTCGGAAATTCTCCCTTGTTGATTCTGTGAGCGTTCATGATAATCTGGCTTGACTGTGCCTGACGGAAAATTTTTGTCAGCCTGACGACAGGAAATTTTCCTGAATCAATAATATCTCTCAGTACATTTCCAGCACCAACAGACGGGAGCTGGTCAATGTCGCCGACAAGAATCAGTTTCATATGCAGAGGAATTGCTTTGACAAGTGAATACATCAGAATAATGTCAATCATGGAAGATTCATCAACAATTAGCACATCACCGTCAAGAAAATTATCCTTGTTCCGCTGATAGCCTTTTTCGGGGCTGTATTCGAGAAGTCTGTGAATCGTTTTTGCCTCCATTCCTGTGGCTTCAGTCATGCGTTTTGCAGCTCTTCCAGTCGGTGCAGCTAACAGAATTTTGTTTCCCAGAGACTTCAAAGTTTCGATGATTCCGAGCGTTGTTGTGGTTTTGCCTGTTCCGGGTCCTCCAGTCAGAATCATGACTTTTGAGGAGACAGCCTGCTGAATCCCCTGTGCCTGTATGTCATCATACTGAATATGCAATTTATGTTCTAATGCAGAAATATTGACTTGTATATTATGATTCAGAATTGTATCAGAATCGGCTAATTCCAACAGCTTTCCGGCAACTCCGCATTCAGCATAATAAAAAGGCGGAAGATAAATTGCATCTTCTTCGATAATCAAATCATTTCTTGCTATCGTTGCATTCAAGGCATTTTCCACAACAGAAATCTCAATTTCAAGCAGTTCTGCACATTTTTGCAGGAGCTGCTCTTTTTCTGCATAGACATGACCTTCATCTGCAAGCTGATTCAAAGTATATAAAATTCCGCTTCTGCACCGTTCGGGATTATTTTTCTCAAAGCCAAGCTTGAAAGCAATTTTATCAGCCGTCTTAAAGCCGATACCCCATATATCATCAGCAAGTTTGTATGGATTCTTTTTGACGGTTTCAATGCTGTCATTGCCGTAATGCTTGTAAATTTTCGCAGCAAAAGCCGTACTGATGTCATAATTTTGCAGGAACAGCATGATATTTTTGATTTCCTTCTGACGTTCCCAGCTTTCAGAAATCCGTGCAATACGCTTTTTGCCGATTCCGTCCACTTCCGCTAACCGTTCGGGAGAATCCTCAATAACTGCAATGGTATCTGTTCCGAATTTCTGTACAATTTTCTTTGCATAGACAGAACCTACACCCTTGATTAAGCCACTGCCGAGATACTTCTCAATTCCGTAGACTGTTGCAGGAACAGTTTCTTCCCATTTCTGAGCAGAAAACTGTGTGCCGTATTTCGGATTATTTGTCCATTCTCCTTCTATCAGCAGAACAGAGCCGACAACAGCATCTGCCAGATTGCCGACTACAGTCACAAGTTCCTGATACCCTTTCACACTTACTTTCAGAACGCTGTATCCGGTGTCCGGACTTTGAAATGTGATACGCTCCACCACACAGCGGATTCGGTTCATGATAATTCAGCTCCTGTTATATTTTTTAATTACATTATAGCATAAACTCCGAAGGAAATCAAGCTGAATGTGAACTTTAATCTGTCATCAGGGGTGTCATTTCGACAAAATTTCCCTGTCGGGAAATGTTATAATGTAAAATATAATCCAATTTTTTGGAACTGTGTAAGTCTGTTTTCTTTTGAGGAACAGACTTTTCTTGTTTCATAAAAATCAGAATCCGTGCAAATATCTGACAAAATGCAATAAAATTATTTTTGATTTTTTGTTTATTTATACAAAATTTATGCTAAGAGGTTGTAAAACAGCCTCTCCCACGGCTGGTAAGTGAAGGGGGATAAAACTGCTCTTCCTTCATCAATGGGAGGAGCAAAAACATTTTTGTACTCTCAGTAGGAAAGGGGGTGCAGAAATGAAAGAAAAACAGACAATTACATTTGGCAGATTGCTGTCTGAAATGCCGGAAGAAATTACTGATACAAATCCAAGCCCAAAAAGTCTGAGAGAAAATGATATCCCCGTTCTGATAAGCGGAGACGGAATGGCGGTTGTTTATAAAAGCGGATATGTATATTATCATGCTGTCAGCAGAGAAGTAGTTCTCAATATTCGTGAATGCTGGAAATTTACATATGAAGCCGGAAAGTGGATTTGCCCAAAAGATGTTAAAAAAGAAGATATTCTTGCTATGGAATGGTACACAGTTATTTCATTAAAAGGTGAAGAACAGGCTGCATTAAATCTGGAAAATCTCGAAAATGACCATAAATACAGGGAAAATATTCAGGAAACAGCGATGATTGAACGTATTCCTGATACATATGACCTGGAAGAGTCACTGATAAATAAATTATATGTGCAGGAATTGCTGCGGCTGCTTACTACTGAAATGGAAAAAAGGATTCTGATTCTCTGTCAGGACAAAGGATATACGCAGGAAGAAGTGGCTCAAATGTTCCCCTTATGAAAAAAACAGCTAAAATCATTTTGAAATATTTACAGGAACATCATCTGACAGAAAATGAAAAATGCGACTGTCCTATATTTGTGAACAAGCAAAACAAACCTCTAACAAGAGCCGGTGTCACATACATACTACAAAAATATGCCGAACGGGATGACATTACTCCACACATTATTAGGCATACTAAAGCAATGCATCTGTTACAGGCGGGGGTAAACATTATTTATATTCGTGATATTATGGGGCATAGCAGTATTG
>JAFRMZ010000035.1 GCA_017430465.1 Oscillospiraceae bacterium | reverse complement strand
TTATGATATTCCTGTTGATTTCTATCAGACAAAAGACTTGCATATTCACGCACCAGAAGGCGCAGTGCCAAAGGATGGCCCTTCCGCTGGCGTGACAATGACAACAGCTTTGATTTCTGCCTTATCCGGCATCCCCGTCAGAGCAGATGTCGCTATGACAGGTGAAATTACCCTTCATGGCAGAGTGATGCCCATCGGCGGACTTCGTGAAAAATCTATGGCCGCTTACAAAGCCGGCATCAAGACTGTTATCATCCCTGAAGGCAATAAGGCTGACCTTGAAGAAGTTGACGATATTGTAAAAGAAAATGTCACCTTTATGCCAGTGCAGAATCTTTCCGAAGTGCTGGAAATTGCACTTGAAAAAGTCGAGAAGAAACGCAAGTCTGGTACGCCCAAAGAAAAGAAAAAGAAGAATACATCTTCTGCACGTGTATCCTGACAGGAGGCTGACATGAATTTTCAGAATGCGGAATTTTCCGCCTCTTACGGAAAGATTTCTCAGTTTCCTGCGCCGGAGCGCATGGAATTCGCCTTTGTCGGGCGTTCCAATGTGGGCAAATCCACATTGATTAACAAGCTTGTCAACCGGAAATCCCTTGCAAGGGTCAGTGCCGTGCCGGGGAAAACCGCAACCATTAATTTCTACAGTGTCGGACATGTCTATCTGGTAGACCTGCCCGGCTACGGATATGCTAAAACTTCCAAATCTGAACAAGAACGCCTGAAAAAATTAATATCCGGCTATCTTTCTGCTGACAGAGACTTACGGCTTGTTGTTCAGCTTCTGGATATGCGCCATGCGCCTTCGGCCGATGATTTGCAGATGATTAATCAGCTTATTGATGAGGAAATTCCGTTTATTATCGTATTTACCAAAGCTGACAAGCTCAACAAAACCGAACGTCAGAACCGCATGAATGCTTTTGCATCAGAAATCCCATGTTTTGATGAGATTCATGCTGTTCCGTTTTCCTCCAAGACATTCGAGGGGCTGGAAGTCCTGCAAACTATCCTGTCAGAAATCGCTGATGATACGGAGGAATAAATTATGCCGGAACTGAAACAGATTTTCAGTACTCTGCCAAATCCTGAAAATCAGTATGTCACGTATCAGAATTTTCTGCATCCCCGCCGTGAGTTCCATACTCCGGATGCAGAAAAGCTGTTTGAATCCCGTCAGAAGGAAATTATGCAGATGGTCAGAACAGCTCTTTCTGATTATCTCAATGATGAAAATTTATGCAATGATGAGGAAAATATGTTTCCTCGGAAAAGCTTTCTGACGGGAGAATGGTATGTGCATGAACTGGCTTCTTTCGATAATGAACCGGAATTTATTTTCTCCGTCCGGACGGCTTTTCTCGGCACGGATTTAGGGTATCCGGATGATTATCTTGGTCTGGAAGTGAATCTGTATTATGACAGAGAAACCGGTAAATTTGAGCTTGACGGAATCAACAGCGAAGCTTTATAAATAATTTTAAATAGCACAAGTCGCTATAGCTTATATTTCTGACAGCATTCGGGATATAATATGGATTGAAGTAAAATATTTCCGTGAATTTTCAAAAAACTATTGACTTTTGTACTGTAATGTGCTAAAATATAAAAAAGTGTATCAGGAAAGGAATCGGAAATGATGAGAAATCAGAACACACGCAAAACAAATACTTCTGCTCTTGATGAATTATATGAAGCCATTCTCTGCCTTGAAACCAAAGAAGAATGTGAGGCCTTTTTTGATGACCTCTGCACCGTTTTGGAATTGCAGACGCTTTCCCAGCGTTTGCAGGTGGCAAAGATGCTCCGTGACCATCATGTCTATCATGATATTGTCGGCACAACAGGCGCAAGCACGGCCACTATCAGCCGTGTAAACCGTTCGCTCGGAAACGGTTATGATATTGTTTTCGGACGCTTGCAGAAGAAACAAAAATCTGCTCCGGAGAAAAATGCCAATTCCGGCGCAGAACCCGAACAATTGTGATAACGCTCCCTCTTGATGCAAGAGGGAGTTTTTTTACTTGCATTTCCTCGGTAAGTATGCTATAATAATAGTATATCTATTTCCGGAAAGGGGAAATTGTTATGAATCTGATAAAACTCATACTCGGCGAACTCGCTACAAACTGTTATATACTCGAAACCGGAAACGGCGAAGCCATTGCTTTCGATATCGGGGACGGCGCAAAGAAGGTCATACAGGCTCTGGAGGCCTATCATCTGCAACTGAAAGCAATTCTGCTCACGCATGGCCATTATGACCATGTCGCCGGCGTAGAGGCCGTCAGAAAAATAACCGGCGCAGATGTCTATATTCATGAAAAAGATGCTGTCATGCTGGAAAGCGGACAGGCTAACCTTTCATGGCAACTGACCGATGATGTCTATGTTCCGGTAACAGAATATCATACACTCAGAGACGGTGACGTTCTGCAATTCGGAAACTGCAAAATTCAGGTGATGCATACCCCCGGCCATACTTCCGGCGGTGTGTGCTATCTTACTGAGGATATGATGTTCTCAGGCGACACGCTTTTTAAAGGCAGTGTCGGCAGAATCGACCTCGGCGGAAACCGTGAGGAAATGCTGACTTCTCTCCGAAAAATCGCTTCTCTGGAGAAAAATTATCAGGTCTATCCCGGTCATTTTGATGCATCTTCTCTCGATGCCGAAAAGAAATCCAATCCCTATCTGAGGTCTTTTTCATGAGCTATGCACTGATTTTCAGGGGGCATGATTTTGAATATGAAATTCAGGCTGTTGCAAAAATTTTTATCCCCGGTGTCCGGTTTGCCCTCTGCCGGAACTCAGAAATTTCTGATGCGGAAAATCAGATTCTGACGGAATTCGATGAAAATCAAAATCTCCTGAAAACAGAAATCTTTCTTAATGGAAAAACATATTCTGATTCCGTATCAGCTCCGGCGGAAACTTCTGAACGTGAATTCCGGCTCTGTCAGATGCTCTATACCGGATTGCAGAAACTGACCGGCTACCGTCCTCCGTGGGGGATGCTGACCGGTATCCGCCCTGTCAGAAAAGTACTCGATGCGCTCGAACAGGGAAACTCGCCGGAGCAGGCCTGTCAGATGCTCAGGCAGAAATATCTGATTTCTGATGAAAAATTACAGCTTGCCTTGCAGACGGCTTTGATTCAGAAAGCAGTTCTTCCGCATAGTCTGAAAGAAATAGGTTTGTATATTTCTATCCCGTTCTGTCCGACAAGATGCAGTTATTGTTCTTTTGTATCACACTCGATAGAAAGTGCCGGAAAGCTGATTCCGGATTATATCGAAAAGCTCTGTCAGGAAATTGAGATTCTCGGCCAACTGATTCAGAAATATAATTTATCTGTACAATCGGTTTATATCGGCGGAGGTACACCGACTGCCGTTTCTGCCGGCCAGCTCCGGAGAATTATGCAGGCTGTCCGGAATTCTGTTGATATTGCTCATGCACGTGAATATACTGTCGAAGCCGGAAGGCCGGACACGATTACAGAAGAAAAATTACAAGTCATTCGGGAGATGAGTGCTGACAGGATTTCCGTCAATCCGCAGACGTTGCA
>JAFRMZ010000034.1 GCA_017430465.1 Oscillospiraceae bacterium | reverse complement strand
GGCTCTTTATCCTGTCTCCACGGCAAATCCCGATGATGTTCCGGATACCAGTCAAGCAAGGGCTGTTTCATGCGTTCCGGAATTATTTTTTTCTTTCCGGCGATATTCTGCATTTTTGTGATAATCTTCTGATAAATGGGAATCATGTGCTGTTCTGTACACAATTCCGGAATCTTATTAATTTCAATCCAGCGGACATTTTTATTTTCATCCGGCTTATCAGCAATCTGCTGATTTTCGGGGGCAATCAACCCGTAAGTCACATTGTAATGCAGATGTTCCGGAACATGTTTTCCATGTTTTTCGTGTGCGGGAACAGGCAGAATATCAATCGAAAGTATTTTCTTGGATAGAAAATAGACTTTCTGAACAGAACTTTCCTCCTGTACCTCACGGAATGCCACGCCGGATAAATCTTCCTCACCATCGGCATGACCGCCAAGCCAGCCGACTGACTGATATATCAGATGATACGCCATGAGTGTTTTTGTCAAATCCGGAGAAAGTACCAAGCCGGAACATGTAATATGTCCGGCTTCGCACTCTCTGGATAGTATTTTTTTATCGTATTTCTGAATTAATCTTAACAATTCCTGTTTTGCGGATGCTTCCTGACTTGTTTCAGGAATAAAATCTTCTATTTGTGAGAATAAATTCATAACTACCTCTTTATGCAGATTACATCTGACCGAGTTTTGCGAGCTGTTCGGCGGTCATATAGTGTTCGCATTCGTGCTTGTTGGGTCTTCCCATAAGTTTTTTCATAGATTCACGGACATCGCCGTTTTCAAACAGCAGATGATGGAGTTCCTCATTGATAGGCATCGGGACACCGAGTTTCTTGGCCAGTCCGTAAGCGGCTTCGCAGCAGTAATAGCCTTCTACTGTACCAACCTGCTTGACAGCTTCTTCCGGCGATACGCCCTGCCCGATTAGGATGCCTGCCCGCCGGTTACGGCTGTGCATACTGGTACAGGTGACAATCAAATCCCCCAGTCCGCTTAGACCGGCAAACGTATCCATTTCCGCACCACATTCCAGACCGAGGCAGGTGATTTCATGAATGCCTCTTGTCATAAGGGCAGCTTTGGTATTATCTCCGAATCCCAGTCCGTCACTGATTCCGGCGGCAAGGGCGATAATATTTTTCATCGAACCGCCCAGTTCACAGCCGATAACATCAATATTGACATAAAGCCGGAGCGTTCCGCAGGTGAACAAATCCTGAATATACTCTGCATACTTCACATCCTGACTGGCGACTGTGACTGTTGTCGGAATTCCTCTGGAAAGTTCTTCGGCATGGGAAGGGCCTGTCAGGACGACAATCGGATTCTTGGGGGCTTCTTCGTGAATCACTTCGCTCATGCGTTTATACGTTCCGGCTTCCAGACCTTTGGACGTATTGACAAGAATTGTATTTTCCGTCAGATAGGGAGAGGCCTCCTGCACAACGCCTCTGAGAAAAGAAGTCGGAATGCCAATCAGGACAGCATCTTTTCCAGAAACGCTGGAAATATCTGTTGTCAGCAGAATATCCGATGGAATTTTCACGCCGGGCAGCTTACTGGAAAGTTCTCCGGTGGTTTTGATTTCGTTGATTTCTTCTTCAAATTTTGACCATACAGTCACATCGTGACCGCAGTTACGGCACATGACTGCCAGCGCAAGGCCGAATGCGCCTGAACCTAATACTGTAATATCTGCCATGATAAACGCTCCTTTTCAATTTATTTACTAAGTTAGTACCGGATTGGCTGGAAATGTTACAGAATTTTACATCGGAACATAAAAACAGCGGAGAGAAGTTTTTTCCTCTCTCCGCTGTGACTTTGCATGTAAAAAATTACATTACATCAATTTTCAGAACTTCAACGCCCTTATAAAAACCGCAGTTCTTGCAAACCTTGTGAGGTGCTTTCAGTTCGCCGCAGTGGTCGCATCTGCACATTGCAGGAGCGTCCAGCTTCCAAACGGCACTGCGTCTTTTATTTTTTCTTGCTTTGGAAGTTTTTCTCTTCGGTACAGCCATGATTCTTATCCCCTTTCTGATTATTCAAATTCTATTTTGGTCATGCAATTGCATTCTGTCAGATTCCTGTCACTGCCACACACGGGGCACAAGCCTTTGCAATCCTCTTTGCAGAGCATTTTAGTAGGCAGTTCAAGAAGCAAATCAGCAACAGCAATTTCAGCAATATCAATGCTTTCGGCCTTTGCAACTACATAATTTTCTTCATTTTCCTCGTCATTCAGGAATCTGACAACCAGATGTTCTGTATCATAGGAAAACGCCTGCACGGTTTCTTTCAGGCACCTGTCACAGGTGACAAGCAGAGAAAAGGAAATATGCAGTTTCAGAACGACAGCACCTGCATGATTGACAATATCGCCTGTTACCTGCACGGGTGTATGGAACACATAACCGTGGACAAGCTCCAGTCTGTCATCCGGAACAGCGAAGTCAAACTTCTCGGAAGTACCCGGAATATTCAGAATCTTCTTGATGTTCATCAGCATAATACATGATTCTCCGTTCTTTTGAAAGCATGAAGCACTACAAAGTTTATTATAGCAGATTCTTCCCTGCTTGTCAATAGTTTTTTCAGAAATTATTTTCCGGAAAATTAAAGATATTTTGTAACAGATTCCGGCAGTTCGGAATTGTCAGCGGAAACTGTGAAAGTCACAGCAGTATCTTTGCCGGTAAGTGCATCAATTTTAGCGAACATTGCGCCGAGAGCATCGAAATCCGGACCGCCGATTTTCAGGATGCCGTCAACAAAGATTTCCTTGATGTCATAATTGCCTGCGAGCATACCTGCGATAAAGCCGTAGAAATTTTCATAGCCGGCAATATCGAACTGTTCCACACCTACCCAGCGAACTTTGTAGCTGATGGAGCGTCTGAGGGTTTCGCCTTTTTCGATGCAAACCAGACAGCCGTTTGTGTCTGCAACAGCAGTATTGATTTTGTCGATGAGGTTTTTGGTTTTGCCAGTACCTTTTCTGCCAGTGATAATCTGAATCATGTGTAAAACTCCTTTATAATAATTTTTTATCAATAGCCGAGCTTTTTCTCCAGCTCTGCTTTTGCGCCTTCATAGCCGGGCTTGCCGAGCAGTGCGAACATGTTGGACTTGTAGCTTTCCACACCGGGCTGGTTGAACGGGTTCACACCCAGCAGATAGCCGGAAACTGCGCAGGCTTTCTCGAAGAAATAAATCAGATAGCCGAGGCTGAATTCGCTGGTATCTTCAAGTTCCAGAATCATATTCGGCACACCGCCTTCGGTATGTGCTAAGATAGTTCCCTCGAAAGCTTTTCTGTTGACAACGGACATATTCTGACCGCAGAGGAAGTTCAGGCCGTCAAGATTTGCCTCATCTTTTTCAAGATAGAAATCCTGCTTAGGTGTTTTAATATCTACAACGGTCTCGAACATCAGGCGAGAGCCTTCCTGAACATACTGACCCATAGAGTGCAGGTCGGTAGAGAATACGACAGATGCCGGGAAAATACCCTTGTTGTCCTTGCCTTCACTTTCGCCGAACAGTTGCTTGTACCATTCGGACATCATAGCGAATGCAGGGTCATAAGAAACGAGCATTTCTACGGACTTGCCCTTTCTGTAGAAGATATTTCTCAGAGCAGCGTACTTGTAGCAGTCGTTGTTATCGAAATCAGCAGTATAGTCATTCTGTGCCTGACGAGCACCTTCCATGAGCTTGTCAATGTCACAACCTGCAACAGCAATCGGGAGCAGGCCGACAGCAGTCAGAACGGAAAATCTTCCGCCGACATTATCCGGAACAACAAAAGTTTCATAGCCTTCTGTATCGGATAATTCTTTCAGTGTGCCCTTAGCCTTGTCAGTAGTTGCGAAGATGTGATTCTTGGCTTCTTCCTTGCCGTACTTGTCTTCTACCAGCTTCTTGAATACTCTGAAAGCAAGAGCCGGTTCTGTTGTTGTGCCGGACTTGGAAATGACATTGACAGAAATGTCTCTGCCTTCGCAGATAGCAAGCACTTCATTCAGATATGTCGGATTGATGTTGTTGCCGACATAGTAAATATCCGGCGTGTTCTTCTTCATATTGTTATAGAACGGGGATTTCAGGAATTCAATTGCTGCTCTTGCGCCGAGATAAGAACCGCCGATGCCGATAACAATCAGGACATCAGAATTCTTCTGAATTTTTTCAGCCGCAGCCTTGATGCGAGCAAATTCTTCCTTGTCATAATCTGTCGGCAGGTTTACCCAGCCGAGGAAATCACTGCCCAGACCGGATTTTTCGTGCAGTACTTTTGCAGCGGTTTCGGTCTGTGCCTTGATGCCAGCCAGCTCGTCTTTATTGACAAAGCTTTCAAGATAATTTGTGTTTAATTTCAAAGTCATTTTGAATAACCCTCCAAAAAATCAGAATTCATATATATCATACTATAAAATCAGAAATTTTGCAAGCATATCCGGATTTTTTCATTCAACATTGTGAAAACAGAACAAAAACAGCAAGCTTTTTTTGTTAGTTCTGCCAATATTTTTTCATGAAATTGATGATTGCCTCCGGAATTGCGTATGCTTATAGCAACAGCATTTCGATAAGGAGTATGATATTGTATGCGTATCAAACAAACAGCTTTCTTTTTCTGTCTGATGTGTCTTATGCAGATGCTTCCCTTGCCTGTCCGTGCACAAGAACCAGAAACCGCTTATCTTCTCATGGAAGCCAATACCGGCTGTATTCTGGATGCGTGCTTAGCAGAAGAAATCCGGCCGGTCGGCTCGCTCGCCAAACTGATGACGGCTTACCTGACAGCAAAAGCCATCGAGAATCAGGAACTTTCTCTTGATACTTCCGTCACCGCCGGTGAAAGTGTCTCCGGCATGAAAGGCGCAGTGATATGGCTCAAATCGGGAGATTCGATAACCATCCGAGAACTGCTGCTCGGACTGATTGCCGGAAATGCCAACGATGCCGCCGCCGTACTTGCCGATAAAATTTCCGGAAATGCTGAAAATTTCGTTATGGATATGAATGCCGCTGCTTTTGATTTGGGCATGAAATCCACCAGATTCACCACTCCGCAGGGATTTGATGACAGTCAGGCCTATTCCACTGCCCATGATATGGCTCTGCTCTGCGGTGCAGTTCTGCAATGTCCCGTCCTGAAAGAATCGCTTACCACATGGCGGACGTTCATTCTCAATGACACTGTTGAACTCGTCAATGAAAACACGTTCACCAGAACCATGAAAACCTGTTGCGGGCTGAAAGCTTCTCATTCGCCGGAATCCGGCTATTGTCTGGCTTCCGCCTCGGAATCTGACGGCATGATGTGCATTGCAGTCGTGCTGGGCGCACCGGATGAAGATTCCCGTTTTACGCTTGCGAAAAAACTGCTTCATTCCGGATTCAGTCAGTATCAGATAACGCTTCCTGCCTTTGCAGAAGAATTTCTCCGGCCGATGAAAATCCGGAACGGTACAGAATCGGCTGTTCTGCTGGAATTATCCTCTTTGCCTGCGCTTGCTGTTCCGTCAGGCACACAGCTGAGTGCCGTGATAGTTCTGCCGGAATTTGTACAAGCACCGGTAAAATATCATCAGAAAGTGGGGAAAGTATATTTCTATCAGGGAAAGAGTCTGCTTTGTGAATGTGCCCTGCTGACTTCCGAAGCTGTTCCGGAAATGACAATGCAGTCGGCATGGAAGGAAG
>JAFRMZ010000307.1 GCA_017430465.1 Oscillospiraceae bacterium | reverse complement strand
CCTCTTTTTTGACAGCAAGGAAAATTTCTTCCATTTCTTTTCTGTCTTTCAGATGATAATCCGCATAAAAATCGACACCATGATGATGCTTTGTCTTGAATTCCTGCAATTTATAAACAAGCTTTCTCAGCGGAGGATTTTCTTCCAGAAATCTGTTGGAAGAAACAGCATCCTGCAATGCATGAAGCCGGTTGTCATAATTGCAATAGTCAAGAAAATAATTCCGCAGAACCGCCGGAATCACAAGAATTTCCGACACATCGGTAGGATATTCCAGATAGGCTTCATAAATCACATCAGAATTATAACTGCATTCTGCCAGCGGGTCATTGAACGCAAAGGCAACTTGTGTACCATAATCTTCAAATTGTGTAAATTCTTCTGACAGCACTCTTGCATACGCCGATGCACAGTAAAATTTACCTTCGGCAATCATTTGCAGACATGTCTGATGATATTCCTGATACTGTTCCTCACTCAGGTCTTCTTTTTCAAGATGTTCATGTACTTCCGGAAAAACCGGAGGAGAAGTATCTTCTGATACAGAATCTTCTTCAGCAGAATCTTGTAATTTTTCTTCGGAATCCGTTTGTTCCGGAGATTCTTCCGGAATATTTTCCGGCAAAGGGAGATTTTCTTGTGTTTCGTCGGACTCCCCCCGCAATTTTGTTTCCTCTGGTGTATAAAGACCTTCGGTAAATTCAAGCTGAACAAAATCCTCCGAAAGTTCCTGCGCCGGATGTTCTTGTGTAATTTCTTTTGTATCTTGACTCGTAAGTTCTTTTGTTTTATCTTCGGTATCATCAGAAAAATCAAAAGGTGTATGTTCCGGATACTGATAATAAATTCCGGTTTCATCATCCAGATACAGGAATTTTCCGGCTTTCACCTGCGTTTCAAAATAGCCGGAAAGCCACTGTGCAAGAGCTTCGGCATGTTTGCGGTTTATGCCGATGACAATCACCATTTCTGCGGAACACTCTTTGATGGCTTCTGTCAGACAGCAATACTGTTCCGGATTTTCACTGATGATATTTATAAAGGCAAGATTTTTATTTTTTTCAAAGAAATCATCAAACACCTGTACAAAACACTCATCATTAGTACATGTTGCAGAATTACCGATTTTACATTCCGGCTTGATTTCTTTCAAAAGTGAAAAAGTTTTGGCTCTTAGAATTCTAGTGAGTGCGATGTTAGCAGTTTCTTCCACGGTTTCCCCAAATTCCTGAATATTTTTCATTTTTGGCAGTTTCAGAAAGGCGGATGACTCCTTGTGCAGAAATACCTGTTTGCCTTTTTGGGGAGACAGAACATAAAGCTTGTCATAGCCTTCTACTTCGTAAGAAATAAAATAACCGAGGCTTTCCAGCTTACTGCACATAGTCTGGCTGTCACTGATTTTCATATTCAGAAGATTTGACAGCATTTTGGCACTGATACCGTTAAAGTCCTTGCAGGTCACCAGAGCTGGAACTAGCTTGAATTTTTTCATGTCACTCTGAAAATCTTTGACTCCGAATTTTCTGCTTTTATCAGACTGATATTTTTTCAGTTTTTCATCTTCGACATGGAAACAAAGCGGTTCGGGATGTAAAATTCCTGCTTTTTTCCATAACTCCTCCGGTGTCTGCGCTTCTTCCGAAACGGTCTCCTCCGGTTCGGGAATGTTCTGTTCTGTATTTTCGGGCAGAGTATACTTCCTGCGAAGCAGTCCGAACTGTACCGCAGTGGAATAATATTCATATTCCGTAATTTTCTGAATCATAGCCATTGTTTCTTCAGTATCCATATCAGCATCCTGTATTTCCAGAATACGCAGAAAGAGTGCCATTCCGTCCGTCTGACAGAATTCTTCTGAAAAATCAAGTGTTCCGTTTGCATTAGCTGTCCGGAGTGCTGTCAGAGCCTTTTCTGCTTTTTTATGAGAGGGCTGTAAAGCAGAAGCATAGGTTTTCACATCTGACCTGACCTGCACAAAACGTTCCAGAACATCTGTTATTGCTTGTAATTTCAAATCTTTTGCGGAGTGATAGGCACTGACATATTCTGGAATACTGCTTCCTTCCGGCGGAAGTACTTCCTGCATGAATGTCTGCCTGAGAAAGGACACAACTGATTCATAACAAGAATTCAGAGTTACTATTTCCGTTTCATATTTTTTCACGTTCTCACGGGAAATATTTTTTCCCTGTTCTATTTCCGAGAGCATCTGACTGAGTGTTTTTTTGATGCTTTCTGCGGCAAAATCATATTTTTCCGCCAGAAGGTCGATTTCTGGTTTTTTCATAATTTACACCTCTTTTTCAGTTAATCAGCAAAATATTTTATATCGGGATGATGCATTTGTACACGAGCATAAAGCTGTAATCTTATTATACAAGATTTCAGACAGTTTTTCAATTTAATTTTCAATTTTTGTATAAATATCTATTTTTATGTTTTAAACTTTGTACATTTTCACTAATTTTTGAGGCTGAAAATTTCTGAAAGACACAGCTCTGCCGATACAGCCCGTCTGATAAACTATGTCAAACGTACAAAAAACACTTTACAAATCATCAAAAATATGTTATAATAACACTAATATTTTTATGGAGGTAATTCTTATGTTAGGAAATTTCAGCTATCACAACCCGACAAAGCTCTATTTCGGAGAAGATTCGCTTCAGTATCTCCGAGATGAGCTGAAACATTACGGAACAAATATAGTTCTCATCTACGGTGGTGGCTCTATCAAGAAAAACGGCCTTTATGATGAAATTATCACAATTCTGAACGACTGCGGAAAAAATACTGCGGAAATCTCCGGTGTTATGCCTAATCCTACGCTTGAAAAGCTTTATGAGGGCATAACAATCGCCCGTGCCCATCACGCTGATTTCATTCTTGCTGTCGGCGGTGGCTCTGTCTGCGACTACTCAAAAGCACTCTCGGTATCCGTCCACTGTAAAGATGACCCGTGGGAAAAGTATTACATCCGTTTTGAAGAACCGGACTGTCAGATTATTCCTGTAGGATGCGTTCTGACTATGGCCGGAACAGGCTCGGAAATGAACGGCGGTGCAGTTATCACCAATCATGAAGCGAAACTCAAAATAGGACACGTATTCGGCGAAGAAGTCATGCCGAAATTTTCTGTACTCAATCCGAAATATACCCTTTCCCTGCCGAAATATCAGATGTGTGCAGGCATCTATGATATTATGAATCATATCTGTGAACAATATTTTTCCGGTGAAGATGACAACACCAGTGACTACATCAGTGAAGGACTGATGCGCTCTCTGATTCATGCAAGCCGGATTGCAAATGAGAATCCGCAGGATTATGAAGCACGCTCTAATATCATGTGGACCGCTACATTGGCTTTGAATACACTTGTTTCCAGAGGAAAATCTACTGACTGGATGGTTCACATGCTTGGACAGTCTGTCGGCGCATATACAGATGCCACACATGGCATGACATTAGCAGCCGTTTCCCTGCCCTATTACAGATATATCATGCCTTACGGACTGAAAAAATTCGTCCGCTTTGCTAAGGAAGTATGGCATGTCTGCGGAAAAAATAAATCCGATGAACAAATCGCTGAAGAAGGTCTTCAGGCTCTCGAAAACTGGATGAAAGACCTTGGTCTTGTCATGCACATTTCCGAACTTGGCGCAACGCCTGATATGATTGAAGGCATTGCAGATGGTACAATTATCCTGAACGGCGGTTATAAAACCCTTTCCCGTGATGAAGTTGTTCAGATTCTGAAAGAAAGTCTGTAATTTTTCTGAAATACTGAAAAAACTCCCTGTTTCCGCAGGGAGTTTTTTATCTGGAAGTTAACGGGAGTTTACTGATATTTTTCTGTATGTTTCGCCGTTTCTTTTGATTGGCATAAGAAGATTGACGAACTGCCAGAAACATGCTAAAATATAAACAGACAGTATTATCAAATTCTGTACAGATATAGGCGATTGCAAAATGCAGAGCCAAGATAGTAAAAGGAAGTGATGAAAGAAATATGAGAATGAAAGAGTGGATTTTTCAGGTGTGCAAAAAAACAGGTACAACAAAAAGACCGATGGGACATCAGTCAGAAAAAATATAAAAAATAAAAATTCAGGCAGCGAGGGCAGCAATTTTACGGATGCTTTTGTAAAGTCCTGACTGATGAATCGCTTTG
>JAFRMZ010000306.1 GCA_017430465.1 Oscillospiraceae bacterium | reverse complement strand
ATCCCTCCTTAAAAGTTGGTGTTAGGCTTCTGCCGTTCCGGTCGAACCCCTCCACCATGCCGATGAGTTGTATTTTCGGCTGAATCATGCCGAAACGCCTGTGCTGAACAGTGACGTAATCACCGACAGCATAGTCTTTCTGATACTGGTATTGAGTGCTGTTCGCTGCGATTGTCGATTCTGATGCAGTCTTTGGTGAAATCATTTTCTCTGAACCTCTGTTTTTCAGCAGTTCGATGTATTCCTCTTCCGGAATCTGACGGGTTTCACCATCAAGCTGTTCTTCCTCCGAGATGTCATCAGCATCCACATATACTTCATATCTGTCTAAAAATACAGGCTCATCACCGTTGAAATATGTTGTTCTTTTTCGGTCTGCACCCTCGCCATATCTCAGAACATAGGCGAAATTCTGCTGAACAGAAATATCCTCTGCATAACTGAAAGATAACAGATTGCTGTATCCGTCTGAAAAGACAATGTGCGGATTTTCTTCCTGCAAAATGCTTCTGTCTGTTCCCTGCAAAAGTTCAAAAAGCATCTGATAATGCTCATTTTCGATTTTGGAAAGCCGAATGTTCGCAGTACCGCCGATTTTCTCACAAATCGTATAAATCCATTCCATGAGATTGATGTAGCTGACCTGTAATTTTGTTGTCTGCTCCCAGCATTCACCACTGACTTCTCCGAGAGAAAGTCCCGGTATTCTGCGGTTATCGTCACTCATGCAGTTCTGCGAAACGACAGATTGAACAATATCGCTGTATTTTGTCGGTGAAATTGCCGAGTATGTCGGATAGATAATCCTTCGCTCCAATAAGCACATCAGAAATCTGCCTGAAACGGTCAGATAATCGCCATTTTCAGCATCTGTATCTATTTTGACAGATTCAATAATTCCGAAATGCTCCCTGTCATCATCTCTGCCGATGATTCTTCCTGTTCTGAATATTTCGATATTCTGCGGATTTGCCGCAATGTACACTTCAAATGCTCCGCATTGATAACACTCTATATCCCACAACAAGCTTGAAAATGAATCGCAGACAGCTTCCAGTATTATCGACACAGAATCGGTATCAGCAGTCATTTTATAAACTTCAATCTGCATAATTATACCCCCAGATACGCATTAGTGTGTTCGATACGGACTTTCAAATTTTTCAGTCCGTCAGCCGCACGGAGATAAAAACGGTTTGTTCCCTCTCTCAGCGGTAACCACGTTGAGCCGGAAACAAGGCGGTTGATGATGTTTGTTTTTACACCGCCACGCTCCAAAATAACAGTCTTATTGCCCGTTTTTGTCGTGACTGTAATAATATCACCGTTCAGGATTTCGCCGATAATTTGCAGATATTCGTCTGTATCAGCGTTGTAGATTGTCGGCGAAACAGCCGCAACTTCGGAAGAGGAGCTTGCTTCAAGAACAATCGTGAATCCGATTTCATCACCGTCATTCTCGATAATCATTGTATTCTGCGTGTTGTACTTGCCAAGCGGAAACGGCTTGTCATTCTCCGGAAACGGAAAGTGAAATGCCCCCATAATCTGCGAATACAGCACCATTTCTGATTTTACGGAATACCAGTAAATGTCCGGACAGAGAATGGAAATCTGCCCGTTTGTCAGCTCCTCAAAGTTGCTGACTTCGCAGGCTTCCACATAGCCCTCTGCATATACATCAATATTCGCAGTAGAATAATAAATTTTGATGTATCTTGATGGTTTCACGACTTTATAGAGCAGGTGTCGTCTACGTTCAATATTAACACCCCTCATTTCAAAGTGAATGACGATATTTCTTTTCTCGATAAAAGCGTTGTTCAGATAACTGCCGTTCATGCCTGCATAGGAAGAAGTGCTGACCATTCCGGCAGGCGGATTCAGCCCCTCAATCTTGGAAGTCATATATTGATTGGCAGTTGTCGTCATGTCGATTCTGTCGCCGTTTTCGTTTTCGAGTATCAGTTTGAAAAACAAGATATACACCTCCAAAAAAATTCTTGACAATAAGACGGAAATATGTTATAATATAGAAAATGAATATTTTTGGGAATGATGTTCTCCCAAGGGAAACCTGAACCGCTGATAAAGCTGATGACGTCTGCAATTATGCAGAAGTTGTCGGCTTTTTTAATTTTAAGGAGGAAATTTTATGTTATTATCACTTGCAATTATTTTTCTTGTCGGACTTTCAGCAGCCACTGTTTTTCAAAAAATTGGACTGCCACGAATTATCGGAATGCTTGCAGTCGGCATCACAGCAAGCCCTTATGTACTTGACCTGCTTGACCCGTCAATTCTCGGAATTTCTTCGGAACTCCGTCAAATCGCACTCATTATTATTCTTATCAAAGCCGGACTTTCACTCAATCTTTCCGATTTGAAAAAAGTAGGCAGACCAGCGGTTATGATGTCCTTTGTTCCTGCCTGCTTTGAAATTGTCGGTTATTTATGCTTTGCTCCCGTTCTTCTCGGCATTAGCCGGATTGAATCTGCTGTCATGGGTGCAGTATTGAGTGCTGTTTCTCCTGCTGTTGTAGTCCCCAGAATGGTAAAGCTGATTGAAGAAAAAAGAGGAACAGAAAAAAGTATTCCGCAGATGATTCTTGCAGGTGCTTCCTGTGATGATATATTTGTCATTGTGTTATTCAGTACGTTTGTTACAATAGCACAGGGTGGGTCGGCACATATTATGGATTTTCTGAATATTCCAGTTTCTATTGTTCTTGGCGTTCTGCTTGGTACACTGACAGGATTCGCTGTTTATTTTCTTTTTGAAAAATCTTATCAGAGAAAACAAAAAATCAGAAACAGTACAAAAGTAATCATACTGCTTGCATCAGCTTTTCTGCTCATGTCAGTTGAAACTGCTCTGAAGGAGTATCTTGCCGTATCCGGACTACTTGCTGTTGTTGCCATGGCTTGCGTCATGAAAATCAAATCTGTCAAAAGCGTATCTGAAAGGCTTTCACAAAAATTCGGGAAACTCTGGATTGCAGCAGAAATTCTTCTGTTCGTTCTGGTAGGAGCAGCCGTTGATGTTCGTTATACATTAACTGCCGGACTTCCTGCTGTCGCCATGATTTTTATTGCCCTTGCGTTTCGTGCTGTGGGTGTTGCAGTCTGTATGATTGGTACGGAACTGACTTTGAAAGAGAAACTTTTCTGTGTGATTGCTTATCTGCCAAAAGCAACCGTACAGGCAGCAATCGGTTCTGTTCCGCTGTCGCTTGGACTTCCGTGCGGAAAAATAGTGCTGTCTGTTGCAGTTCTTGCAATCCTGATTACTGCTCCGCTTGGTGCAATTGGAATTGATATGACAAGTCAAAAAGTTCTGAAAAGGGAGGAAATTTGAAAAAGGTAAAATTCAATGAGATAATGAAATTAAATCCACAGCATATATTCCTCTTGGTGATGGAATTCATAAACTGTCAGGTGAAGTCTGTAAAGGTGATACCTTCTCACTGTTGATATTCAATCTTCATTTGGGAAAACAGACAGTTTAAGCATCATCAATGTAAGCTTTTTTCAAAAAGCAGAGTTTTTAATTGGAATTTATATGGAATAAATCCATTACACATTCAAAGCGTTTCTTGTCAGGCGGTAAATTTCAAGCCTTGACTGTGCTTTCGGAGAGTTGTTTGTCTGGTGAATGGTTTTGCTGTTGTCGGTCGAATAGTAGTTGTTGACGACTGCCGCAGGCTGTGTTTCTCCTCGAAGCAGGGCAGCACTGTTATTTAATGTATAATTCAAATCGCTGTCCAGTGTGAGCGTCATTGCATCAGCAACACCTTTAACGGCTTTTTCTACGACTTTCTGATTCTGTCTGATACCCTTTGCCAGACCTTCCATAAAGTCAGGCATCCATTCCTCGAAACTTGCAAGAGGTCCTTTGTCCGGCACGGAAAAGTGCAGATATTCGCTGATGGCATTCGCCACATCAGCAGCAGCATTTACGACATCCCAGTACATCCAGTTGATGCCGTTGACAAGATTTTCCATCAAATCTTTTCCCCACCACCATGAGGAATTGACTTTGTCCATGATTCTGTTCTGCACCTCGTTCATGGCATCATGGACTATGTTATTTGCAGACCAGTATAGATAATTGATACCGTTGGCGAGATTCTGCATGAAATCGTGACCCCAGCCCCATGAAGAATTAACTTTCTCAATCACTCTGTCCTGCACAGCATTCATTGCATCACGAACAGTATCATGCACCGCCCAGACTTTATCACCGATACCATTTTTCATGCTGTCCCAGATTTCAAAAACAGAATTTCTAATAGAATAATTGATATTAGAAATAGTATTTTTTGATTCATTCCACGATGATGAAATATTATTTTTAATAGCATTCAAAATTTCAGAAATGGTTCTGCTGATGCTGTCCCATGAATTTTTAGTATCATTTTTAATAGAGTTATAAGTTGATATGATAAAAGCCTGAACAGCCTTCAAAGTTTCTGTAATATTGGACTGCACGGATTTCAGCGATTTTGAGATAATATTTGAAATATCATTCATGCTGGAATTGACAGCGGAATAAATGGCTTTCAGCGTCTTGTCGGTTATATTTTGCAAAGTATTCAGCACAGAATTCAAATTTTTCTGAACTGATGACAGATTGTTATAAATCGTATCTGTGACAGAGTTCCATGTGCTGTTTGTCAAAGAATTTATAGTCACCCATACGGAATTTACACTGTTTTGAACAGCATTTAAACTCTGCGAAATTGCTGTAAAAATACCATTCCACACAATTGAAGTCTGCGAAGAAATATTATTCTGTGCAGACAAAATAATTTCACTGACAGCATTCCAGACCACCGATACACAAGCCTGCACTCCTGAAATGGAAAAACTGATAATTTCAGAAATTCCCGTCCAGCTTTCAGTGATGGTATTTCGGATATTTTCAAGAGCCGGTTCTGACGGTTGTACCTGCCTGATTCCAGACATCGGTAATCGTTGTGAAGATGATTTCCATAAAGTTTTTGACACTTTCGGAAATTACCTCCCATGCCTGTTCAAGTGTGGTTTTAATTTTCTCCATAACGGAAGTTGTGAACTGAATCAGCGTTTCTTCCACGATTCCCTGACTGTTTGTGATTCCGTCAGCCAAGCCCTGCATGAAGTCAGGCATCCATGATTCAAAATCGGTCAGAGGTCCTTTGTCCGGCACAGAGAAATGCAGAAATTCTCGGATAGTGTCAGCGACACCCGTCACCGCATCAGCCACGTTTCCGACACAGTTTCTGATGCCATTCACGATATTATCAATAATATCCGCACCCCACTGCCATGCCTGCCCTGCAAGATTTTTGACGAAATCCACAGCGACATTGAAGCCGTTTACAATTGTGTCTTTAATGCCTGTAATCGTGCCTGAAATCGCCGTTTTAATGCTTTCCCAAATGTTTGAAACGGTCATTTTGATGACGTTCATCACATTTTCAACCGTAGTCTTAATGTTGTTCCAAATCGTTGATATTACGGTAAAAATCGCATTCAGCACGTTAAAAATAGCCGTACTGATGCTGTTCCATGCATTTGAAACAACCGTAAAGACAGCATTCAAAATCTGCGAAATAAAGCCGGAAATCGTGTTCCATACAGATGAAATTACGCTATAAATCGCCATTAACACATTCGTAATGGTATCTACATAGCTATTCCAAGCCGTCACAATGAAATTCCAGATAGTGTTGAGAACTTCCGAAATAAAGCCGGAAACGGCAGTCCACACAGTTGTGATAACATTATGAATTGCATTCAAAACTGTAGAAACCGCATCACAAATGCTATTCCATGCAGTTTCAAATGTGTTTTTGATGCCTTCCAGAATTGGCGTAATAAAGCCAACAATCGCATTCCAGACGGCAGAAATTTTCTCTGCAATCCAGTCCATAGCCCTTGCTGTGAGAATCTGAATTGCCTGAAAAATGGTATCAAAAAGATATGCAAAAGCATCAAGCAGTGGTTTGATAGTCTCATAAACAGCAGTCCATACATTAACAATGGTGGTATAAATTGTGTTAATAATTGTAGAAATCGTGGCATAAATCGCATTGAAAATAGTCGCAAAGAAATCATGCACCGCTGTGAAGATTGTGGTGATAAAGTCTCTGATTGCTGTAAAAATGGAAACTGCCGTATCATGGATAGCTGTGACAATTGTCGTAAATGTGGTGGCAATTGCCGTCCAGATAGCTGTAAAGGTATCGTGAAGAATGGTCATTCCGGTCTGGAAATTCTCCTGAAAACTGCTCCACAGATTCTTGAAAAATGCAATAATTGCATTCCAGCCGGTTTCCCACGCTTCAAAAAAGTTGTACAGAGTGTTCTGGATTTCTTCCCACAGTCCAATCCAGAAATTCCGGAATCCTTCGCTTGTGTTCCAAAAATACACAAATGCCGCTACAAGAGCCATAACAGCCGCAATCACAAGGAATACAGGATTCGTCAGGAATGTCAGATTCATGGCGGACATTGCTGTTTTCACCATATTGATGGCATTTACCACTTTCGGGATAATCGTCAGGATTGTTCCGACCGTGCTGATAACTTTTCCGATTACTATTAAAGCAGGTCCAATTGCTGCCACAATCAAGCCGATTTTTACGATAGTTTCCTTCATTTCAGGCGACAAAGAATTTAATTTGTCCGCAAAAGCCTGAATTTTAGACACAATCGCACGGATTGTCGGCATCAGAATATCGCTGAAACTGATAGCCAATTCCTCAAGCTGTGACTTCAAAATTGTCAACTGACCTTGCAGATTATCCTGCATGGTTTCCACCATGTTCTGGGCAGTTCCCTCACAGCCATAAATCGCTTCTGTCAAGTCGTTGTAGTCATTTTCAGAAGCGTTGATAATCGCAAGCATACCAGAGAGGTTCTGCTTGCCGAAAATAATTGCCGCATTTTTAAGCTGTTCAGCCTGCGTGAGTCCTTCTTCGGTCTGTTCCAGCTCTGCGATAATATCGTCATAATCTCTTGCATTACCTTCGGCATCTACCAAGTCTACATTGACAGCACCGAGATTTTCACGGAGAATGTTCATGATTTCTCCGAGGGACTTCATGTTTCCAAATTCATCCACAAATACAGACTGTCCATTACCGACTGTTTCAATCGTGCCT
>JAFRMZ010000305.1 GCA_017430465.1 Oscillospiraceae bacterium | reverse complement strand
TTCCTTTCGCTCTGCTTTCTACTATTATTTTTCTTACCTCTACCGGTACCATTTTTATCACCTCTGCTTCCTATTATATCACATTTTTTCAGCTTTGTCTATACTGGAATTGCTGTAAGAGCCGGATACGGAAAATTACTTTCTCAGAAAGATTCCTGCTTTGAGGAATATTATGCACAATGCCAGAAGTATGGCATCCCGACAAGGGCTTACTGGTATTCGTATGCAAAATCTGTTTCTGAAATCCGGACAGAAACGGAAGTTTTCCTGCAAGTTATCAAAGGCAAACAGTTTGAATATCCGGTGTATCTCGACTTTGAAGAATTCAGTCAGTTTGCACTTGGAAAAGCGAAATGTTCCGAAATGGCAAAGGCTTTTCTTGAAATCGTGGAAAAAGCCGGATATTTCACCGGACTGTATTCTAGTAAATCACATCTGGAAACGTATTTTACAGAAGATATTCTCAACAGGTATACCGTCTGGGTGGCACATTACGGTGTTTCTCAAACTTCTTACAAATATCCGTATGATGTATGGCAGTATTCTGAAAAGGGTACTGTCAGCGGACTGACAGGAAATGTTGATATGAACTTCTGCTACAGGGATGATTTTCCGACTGCTATTAAGGAACTGGGACTGAACGGTTTTCAGAAAGCAGAAACTGTGCCGGCAGAAAAGAAATCTGTTCAGGAAATTGCTGAAGAAGTTCTCGCTGACAAGTGGGGAACAGGTGCAGAACGAAAAGAACGTCTGACTTCCGCCGGATATGATTATGCAGAAGTGCAGAACGCTGTCAATGCTCTGCTGGCTTCTGCTGATAAATCCCAGCTCACTGACGCTCCGGCTGTTTCGCTTATGAATTTTGGCAACGCTCTCGAAGCTCTGAAAAAGGGTGACAGAGTTGCCCGAACTGGCTGGAACGGGACGAACCAGTATATCCAGCTTGCAACTTGTATCAGCTACAAAACTACTGACGGCGCAATCATCAATGCGGAGCATGATGCAATCGGAAATAAGGCTATCGCCTTTGTTGGCACTTCCGGCATTCAACTCGGCTGGCTTGCATCGCAGGCAGATATGCTCGCAGAGGACTGGAAGATTGTCGATTAAAATCCCGTTTTAATACCATTAAAAATGCATTTAAACAATATTAAAATCCCTTTCGGAAATTTTCTTCCGGAAGGGATTTTTTTTACACTCTGTAATTGAATTTCTGATTTTTTTGCATTTTGTGTGTCAAAATTTTGCATTTTGCATGTCAAACTACAATTGGCATCAACAATCTGTGTTTCAACTGCATAGCCGTAGCCTTCATATTCTGTCCTGACTTCTGCAAGGCGTTTTTCGCTGATGTCGCCGAACAGAATTGTTGTTCCTGCGGCAACTCTGCGGAGAATGGCTGTTCCCATACTGCCTGCACCAAGCAGAACAGAGACAGGTCTGTTTTCATTTCTGTCAAAAATCATGATAAATTCCTCCTTATTTTCAATGAATTTTATACATACTTAAAGTGACAGCATTCGCCATATTATCGGGATTATGTGTTCCCTTGCCGGTGTCCATCGAACGAATGATACTCATATCTTCATCATCAAGAGCGAAATCAAAAATATTGAAATTATCACGGATATGCTCCAGAGAAGTTGCTTTCGGAAGTGCAATAATTCCCTCCTGCAAATGCCATCTTAAAATTACCTGAGCGACGGATTTTCCATATTTTTCGCCAATCTGTACAAGACGTTTCTCTGTGAGCAGTTTCTTATTGGCATGACCAAGCGGATACCATGCTTCCATACGAATGCCGTACTGCTTCAGATATTCACGGAGTTCTTTCTGCTGGAAAAACGGATTGCATTCCATCTGATTCACAACAGGCATAATTTCCATCTGCGGAATGAGCTTTTTCATAAATTTGACTGTATGATTGCTGATTCCGACAGACTTGATTTTTCCGGCTCTGACAGCTTCTTCAAGAGCTTTCCAAGCTCCGGCAGTATCACCATAGGGCTGATGCAGAAGATATAAATCCATATAATCCAAACCAAGATTTTTCAGAGAAGTATCAATTGCCTTTTTTGCTGCTTCATAACCGAAATCCTGTAACCAGAGTTTAGATGTGATATAAATTTCTTCACGGGGAATACCGCTGTTTCTGACAGCTTTTCCGACATCACTTTCATTCTGATAAGCGGCGGCGGTATTTTATTTATAAAGGCTATCTGGATAAATTCCTGTCCGGTGAGATGGATATTGCTTTCTCTTTGGAACACAATCTGAAACGTGTTCACGATGTGAAACAGCATCATTTATTTGACAGCCGTATTTATTTAATCTGTCAGAAAACAGATAAATTAGCAGAAAAGAATATCATTTATCCGGACGCACGCTCATGGTCGGAGGCGGTTCTCCTCCGGAACTCCGTGCAGTACAGCAGAGGCTGATATTATCCGGAAATATCAATTATTTCAACAGTCCGAATCATGACACGACTCTGACAAATGTCGCTGCCAAGCGTGGAATCTGCCTTGCACCGGGGTTTCTGAATGACCATAACGGAGAATTCGCATGGATTCCGTTTAACTGTGAGGAAAAAATGCCTTGTGCCTTGTATACGCATAAATCTGACAAGCGTGATTTCGTGCTTGCATTTGTAAAAGAAGCACAGGAAATTTATCAACAGAATCCGGATTTTGCTGTATAGCAATTGAATATTTCTATCAGCAATTTCGCTGTGACAGCAGAAACAGAACAGCATAAAAATATACTGATTGCCTATTTTTCCAGAGCTGGAGAAAATTATAATGTCGGTGTTGTGAAACGCAGAAATACAGAACGGCTCGCTGAAAATCGCCCCGTGATGCTCCTGACCGATGATTAAGTTATTCTTTTTCCGTAAAGAATAACAAAAATCAAAATACTTCTTTACTCATTTTTTCAAGACAGGAGCATTCCAATTTATAAACAGCATCCGCACAATTCCCAATCAATTCCGCATCATGGGTAATCAGAATGATGCACATTCCATCGTCAGCAATCTTTCGTAGCAAGCTTGCCATTTCACGCATGTGCCTGCCGTCCAGTCCGCTTGTCGGTTCATCGAGTATCAATACTGGACGTTCCCACATGACCGCCACAGCAAGCAGAACACGCTGCTTCTGTCCTCCTGAGAGCGATGCTGGGTGCCGCTCCGAAAACGCTGACAAATCAAGCTGTTGCAAAAGCTGTTCGGCTCGCCTGATAGTTTCCGGAGTTTTCTTTCTGTTCAGCAGGATTTCGTCAAGCACGGTAGGTGCATAGAGCTGGTAGTCGGAATCCTGCCCGACAAAAAAGCATTTTTTCAACCTGTCCTGCCTGCGGATATGCACACCGTTTATTATGACATCGCCGCTGTTTTCTTTCCGGAGTCCCGCAGCGATTCTGCAAAGTGTGGTCTTGCCTGTACCGTTCCTGCCCGTGATTGCAAGGATTTTACCCTTTGCGGCATACAATGTGATACGGTCAAGAATTGTTGCTTTTCTACACTTGCAGACGATGTGTTTCATTTGCAGAAAGGATTCTGCCCCTATCTCAGTTGATATATTTTGATAGTCATGCGGATAAAAAAGCCTAAGCCCCATTTCACACAATCTATCGTCAGACAGGTGTCTAGCTTCCTCACCGCTGTAAACAGCAATGATTTCTCCGTTTTTCATCAGTACCATTTTGTCAATCAAGTCAGCAAGATATTCGAGCCGATGCTCGGATATGATAATCGTCATACCCTGCATTTTCAGTCTATACAGAAGTTCGCCGAGCTGTCTGGTGCTGTCTGCATCGAGATTGGCAGAGGGTTCGTCCAGTACAAGTATTTTGGGTTTTGTCACGCAGGCAGCCGCTACGGCAACTTTCTGCTTTTCGCCGCTGGAGAGCCTGAGCAAGTCTTTCTCCAGAAGGTTCTCAATTCCAAGCAGTGTACTAATCTCATACAAACGGCATTTCATCCGTTCACGGGTGTAGTTCTGGTTTTCCATCGCCAGCACGATTTCATCTGTTACATTGGACGTAAAAAACTGACTTCGTGGATCTTGAAAGACGTTTCCAATATATTTCCCGATTTCGTCAAGCTCTAATTCCTGTGCATTTTTGCCGTCCAGCAGATAGCTGCCGCTGAATGTACCACCATAAAACTTCGGACACAAGCCGTTGATAATGCGTGTTAAAGTCGTCTTTCCGCAGCCGCTTTCGCCTGTCAGCAGAATACATTCTCCCTTGTCCATAGTGAAAGATACATTTTTCAGGCTTTTATCAGATGCACCTGCATATTTATAGGATATATCATGTAATTCAATCAGCAAGCTAACCCCTCCGCAAACAATAATCTGTAAGAAAAATCAGCAGGACTGTTATCGTTCCCAACATCATCAGCCGCCTATCTCTTGCATTGAACTCTGACTTTCTGTATGAGGAATACGCACCGCCGAGCTTCATGCCACGCACCTGCACCGATGCGGAAAGTTCGTCTGCCACTTTACTGGTGCGTATCAGCATTGGCACAAGAATACACTCGGCAGTCTTAACAGGGTGACGAAAAATGCTTATTTCTCTTATTTTTTGTGATTCTCGGATACGTAGATATTCTTCCGCAAGTGTTGGCATAAACCGGAACATCACAGTCAGGGAAAGCGTTGCGGCTCTTGGAATTTTCAGCTTGTTCAAAGCGGCAATCAAAGAGCCGGTCGGTGCATGGATGACTGGTGCAGCCGCCATCACAGGCAGAAGAAGTCTGCGGATGTATACTGTAAGAAGCGGCAGATTCCCCAGATGTTCGCTGTTTTTCATCAGAAATAGCAGTCCGAACAGGATGCCGTATGCCGTTGTGCATTGCAGCAGTTTCCGGAAACAGCCGAACGGTATCAGCCATATCCACATAAAAACAAGGCACAACAGCAATGCGATTTCCGTTTTGAGCATCAATGCAGCAAAGGACACAAGTATCATCACAAGGAGCCTTGTACGCACGTCCACTTCATCAAATGGCATCTCAGGCAACTCCTGCGGGCTGAAAATGTTTTTTTATCATGCGGCTGCCGATGCACATACCGATAACAGAGGAAATCATCAGCACCAGTGCCACGGTCGCAACGATTAGAGGCGAACGGTAGAGCGAAAGCATCGTATCCACAAGTTCCTGCTGGTAGCCCTTGTCAATGAGCTGCTTTGCATAGTTATCCGCAAAGAAAATCACAGGGAAGAACGAGCCAAGACCGTACAATGTCGTATGGAGAGCATATGCTACGCCCGATTTTACCATATTGCGATAGCCGTCACCCATCACAATCAGTTCACACAGCACTCCACCGATGATAAAGATAATACCCGTCAGCACCTGCCCCATGAGCAGCATATACAGTCCCTTTAATCCGAAAAAAAGTACCTGCGTCCCGATTTTCGGAGCTTTGCTAATCATCAGTACATAGATTGGCCCGCTGATGATTGCCATGAGTGCATAACCAACATATAACTGCAAATGCACCGATGCAGCAAAAGGCATTGCGGTCAGCATACTAATCACGAACGTCAGCACTGAAAATAGTGTAACGGCAACAATTTCCTTGATACCAATAAATTTACTTTCATTTTTTTTCATGAGTTTTTTCCTCCATAGATTCTATTTTGGGAACTGCTTCTGATAACAGCAATTACAAACAAAACCGCAGATAATCCCAGTACCATCGCCATTTGCGGCAGTGCGGCTGTAAGCGTGCCTTTCTTCTGCATATTTTCAATGCCGAGGCTGAGCCACCGCTGTGGGAACAGCATACCGATTTTTTGCATGACATCAGGCATGAATTCGTATGGGAACAGCACACCCGAAAACAGTGCCATTGGCAGCAGAACAAACGATGCCATGAACCATAAACTGTCTTCTTTTTTGACCAGTGTCGAAGCGAACAGGTAAATTGCAACAGACAGCACATTCGCCGTGAACATCATCAACAGGAAACCAAGCGGCTGTTTCATGCCAAGATTGAAATTAAATAACCTTGCTGCCAGATAATACACTGCCGAGCCTATCATCATAAACACAAGATAGACAAATGCCATACCGCCGATGTACGAGCCTGTCCGGATACCTGAAAGCATGATGCGGTCTTTCATTTTGTTGTTGCGCTCTTGTATCAGCAGGGCGGCAAGGAGATTGCTTGCTGTCAGCGTCTTGAAAATCATAAAGCCGAGAGAATTGCCGATGGGCATACCTCGTTTCGGGGCGGCGTTCAAATTCACTTTGACCAGAGTGCTTTTTTGGGATAAAGCATTTTCCACACAAAGCGTGACTGCACCTTCAATTTCTGATGCGCCAAAGCCGATAATCTGTGCAGTACCGTCCGCATGGACAATGACTGCAAGCTCTGCACTCCCGTTTATCAGCTTTTCGGTAATGGCATCTTCCGAAACTGTTACGGCCTTGATGCCCTCCATCTTTTCAAGTGCCTGCGATACTGCTGCGTTTTCCGTGAAATCTGCAACGGCAACATTATGTGTTTTGGAATATGGCAGCAGAAAAGACATCAGCAGAAAAATCAGCAGCGGCTGGATTGTGATAAGATAGATAAACTCCTTGTTCCGTTTG
>JAFRMZ010000304.1 GCA_017430465.1 Oscillospiraceae bacterium | reverse complement strand
GTCAACGCCTGCACCTTCTTCATAAACCTTTTTTCTGAGCTCGTATATCTCACCTGACTGGTGCTTTACCATACTTCTGAGTTCGGCAATCTCGTCAGCCTGCTTCTTGATTGTTTCTTCAAGACATTCGTTTACAAGTTCTTTGATATCGTCTTCTGTGAAAGATTTCTTGAACATAAATGTATTCCTCCAATGTTTTAGTACGACCATGTTATTTAAAATTATACCACAAAATCTGCTATTTGTCTACTGAATTATGTGAAATATGAGAAAATGGTTACTATTCACGGCCTAATTTTCCCAGCACAAAAGAAAACAACACCACTGGACCGGTTTTATTACCGGCCTGATGGTGCTGTATTTTTTCTTATTCACATTCAGCAAATATTTCTTCGACAGTATATGGGTTACCATCACATAATCTTGTTAATGCATCATATTCGTTGATTCCATTTCTTCGGCATGTTTCAATGTATGTACGAATCATTGCATAGTTATTTGCTGTTTTTGAAGATGAGAACTGACCTGACACCTTCATTTTTGTTTTCGTCCCACGTAGTGCTCGTTCTGAGAGATTATTTGTTGTAGGCAGACTGAAATCATATACCCAGGCGAAGTAATTGCTGCGATATTTTATGATCCTGCGTATCAGAGCACGTTCCGGACCTCCTGAATATTTTGATGTGTTCGCTTCCGCCAGCGTTTCTGCTCTTTGTAGTAGTTCTGTAAGCTTGCTTTCAAAATTCTCAAGATATCCATCATCAAATCGTGTCGTCCCTGCTTGCACTAGATTCTTTCTGTCTTTTATCGTTGCTGATATTAACGCTTTTATTTCAAGCAGTACTTCATGATTTGTTTCGTCTGCAAGTTTCTGAAGATCGCGCTGTAAATGTGCATTACACTCAATATTTATGAACACAAAACGTTCATTGTAATTGATGCTGTTATGATCATGCATAACAGATGTTTCAGCAGAAAGATTTTCAAGTATTCCATCCAGAAGAATTCCGTTCATATCTTTGTTTTCATGGGCTGCAAAGAACGCGATTCTTTCGTCTCCGTAAAATCTCAGGCAGATTCTTTGGGTATCGGCGTAAACCACGGTATCATCCCAGTAAATGAGCAGTCTTTTAAGTAACTCCCTTCGCAAATCATTATGAAAAACTGCCAGTGCTTTGGCGGCTCTGGCCTGTACTTTAGCTACATACCCTTCACTCGGACTGATCTCTCCGTTTGTTATGCCCTGAAAGAATACAGGAACCTTATTTATTGACGAATTCATAATATTCAGCAAAACAAGTATCATTGCCTGTACGTTTGCTCCATATCTTACTTTCGTTCTTTTTTCAGGTGCCGTTCTGCTGATCACCAGTGTCCCGCAATTCTTACATTTGTAGACGTAATACTTATGCTTCACCCTCTTTACTTTAACTTCTACTTCTATTTCATAGCGGTTTTCTGTTTTTCCGGTATATTCAAACTCATCTTTTTTGCATTTCGGGCAACAGTCATCTTCAGTTAAACAATGTTGCGCTATATCAGTTATTGCTTCTTCTGCAGGTGGTTCAAGCTCTGATCTTTTATGCCCTGTTTGGCCTCCTTTGAAATTATCGGTTTCTTCTCTGCTATTTGGTCTTGCTTTTGATTTCCCGATTGGTGTCTGCGATGTAGGCAGAGATGTATTGGTTCCATCTCTGTCCTGTACCGCTTTCATATGCCGGATCTCGGCTTTAAGTGTTTCTATTATGGTGTCTTTCTCGTCAAGTGCTTTTTGATATTCTTCATCCTTCTTAGCAAGCTTTTTCTGATACTCACAGAACAAATCATAGTTTTCCTGTCTTAATTTACAGATTGTATCTATTTTTTCATTAAGCTCTTTTGTATGATTTTCACATTCAATTACAAGCTGTTCGTACCAGATATCCAGTACTTTCTTCACTGTATTTTTTGATGACTGAACTTGTCTGCTAAGCTGTTTTATCCGCCTCTGATATCCAAGATATATGAGATGATGATTATGCTGCAGTTTTTTATATCTCTCACCATTTTCAAATTCTTTTACCAGACGTTTAAGTCTTTTATTTTCATATTGTAATGATGTATTGATAAAAAACTGCCTGTTCATAGCTTGCTTCCTGTTCTGTTTTATTTCTGTTCCAGCGCTCTTTCTGCTGATTCCTTTATGTTCAGTAAGTGATTTTTCAGAATAGCATTTTGTTTTTCGAGTTCGCTGATTCTTTTATCTTTCTGTATACTTTCTTCTTTTAGTTTTTTTATGATTTCCTTGTAATCCGGTTCTGCTGTTACCTTCGTTTCAACAGTATTGCTATTTGATTCTGATTTAGCCTTTCGTCCCGGCTTTCCTGTAGACGGTATCAGTTCTCCCGTTACCGGATCTTCAACTCCAAGATACTTGCGTATTGGTCTTGATTGTTTGGTTACTGGGTCGTAGTGTGATGTTGATTCATAAAGAACCACTCTTCCGGTTTTCTTATCTGTGTAGCGTACAATCGACATGATTTCAGCTTCCTTTCTATACTTGGTACTTATTATTATATCATATACCAACAAAAATGTCAATAGTTTTATTGGTATCTATTTAAACAAATACCACTATATTTTTTTGTGTATTTTTTCGTAAAAAAATAGTGCTGCAAACATCGCATTTTCAATGTTTGCAGCACCTTTATCATTTTTCTATTTTACATTATTTGGCCGTGAATAGTAACAAGAACATTATGAAAGTCTTATGTCCGGAAAAGCTAAGGAAGGTGATATCGAAACTATTGCAGCGAACAACCTTGAAATGATGGATAAGCTTTTAGAAGCCAGAACTGTTAATGTATCTGAGGTAAGTGCTACAAAATCCAGGGAAGCCCTCATTGCTTATCTTAATCAGAATGAATGCGGTAAGTGGGTAATCAATAATTTTTCGCACCTTTCTTCAGCCGATAAGTTAATCTTCATAAAAGGGATGAACGAAGTACTTCCGTATGTTTCAGACAGAAACAAATTCATTTCAAACATCAAGTTTTCTATGAAAGCTCATTGCTGCAAGCATCTTGCTGTTGATTGCCTTGTCAATGACCTTATGGCTCAGAGTGAACATGATTGCGTCTTAACCAATGCCGGTTATGAAGTGTTAATGAAGAAATACGAAAATGAAGTTGATGTTATTCTTAAAGACATAGCCGACCAGTTTGCAAACGAAAATAATATTAATCAGTCAGATGATAAAGAGACTTCTGAAAGGAACTGCACATGAACAATTACAACGTTTTGATGAACAACCTGGAAAGCCTTAATCTGAAACGCTTTAAAGAGCATCTCGATACATACCTTGATATGATAGCAGGTAACGAAAAGACTCCACTGGATGCGTTGTACGAACTCACAGAAATGGAAATGGAATTCAGAAAAGAACAAGCAATAATCGGATGTGTCAAAGTTGCAAATTTTCCTTTTCTAAAGGAAATCGACGAATTCGATTTTAGCTTTCAGCCTTCACTCGATAAAGCCAAGATCATGGATTTGATGACTTTAAGATTTCTGGAAACCTCAGAAAACATCATATTCTGCGGAACGCCTGGCGTTGGTAAAACAAATTTGGCAGTAGCTATCGGTATTGAAGCTGCTAAGCACAGACACTGCGTTTATTTTATTACATTTCAGGATCTGATATCACAGCTAAAAAAAGCATCTCTTGAAAACAGGCTGGAAGCTCGCATTAAGTTCTTTTGCCGTTACAGATTACTGATAATAGACGAACTTGGATATCAAAAAATGGACGTAGATTCAGCAAACCTGTTCTTCAATCTGATTGCTAAACGATATGAAAAGCTTTCTACAATTATCACTACCAATAGTCCGTTTTCCAAATGGTCTGAGATATTTCAGGAGCCGGTACTGACTAATGCACTGCTTGACAGACTGCTTCATCACTCTTCGGTGATTAATATTAACGGACCTTCATACAGACTTAAAGATCAGATTCAGCATCTTTCAGATGATAATTAAATTGAATTTTCGCCATGATTATCCATCTAAAAATCAAAAATAAAAATGTAGGTTTTCCTACAAAATTATTTTTTCAAAAACCTACATTTTTATATTGACATTTGCAGTTTCGAACTCCTTAACTGTCATGCCCGCACGCGATGCTGCTGTTTCCAGTGTGATAAGTCCGTCATTCACCAGACCGGACAGTGTTTCGATTATACCCTCGTTTCTTCCTTCTTCTCTTCCTTTTTCTATTCCTTTTTCTATTCCCTCTTCAATACCTTTTTCACGTTCCTCTTTACGCATATCCTCTATTGCCTTGCACATATCAACCTCATCCTTTCCTGATTCAATCTTCATTTTCGTTCCGCTCAATGTGTTTATCATTACCGCGGTCTTTCTCGAAATGTGTTTGTATGTATCGTCCTCATTTATTATCTGTCTCAGTTTTTCCTTATCTGATGAATACTTCATATACTTGAACACCTGTTTCAGTTCTGTACTGAATTTATCAAGATCTTCATCTGACATTGCTGACGGTGATACCAGATTCATCCTGTAATCAGGTACGTATTTCAGTATATGCGGATCTTTGGTGCTGAACATGTCATATACCGACTGAGGTCCGTCCCATTCATCCGGCCCGAAGTAAACAACGATCGTCACAACCGGTATGATCCTGTCATCTTTGTGGAAACCGCTCAGATATTCGCCACTGTTTTCACCTTTGTCTTTATTACCTTCATGCTTCGCAGCGATAACGTCTACCTGATAAGTGTACTGAAGTGCATCGTAAAGCATATTTCTTACAGGCATTGCATAGTGTATACCAGACTGTAATTCCAGTCCGTAGACCACATATGCCGTATTTTCATCTGCCATTCCGGACAGATATTTCAGAACATCACGGTGCTTCTGAACCGCTTTCACTGTTTTTAGCGCTTTTCCTTTGTCTTCCAGAAGAGCTGAAGCAGTTGTATCCAGCGGATGAAGTTTCTCAGGTTTCACTACCTTTTCACCGTTGTAAACATAGAAGTTCACCAGATCAGCAAACTTATTCCGGTCTTCCATATACGATTTTGTTACAGTGTCTTTTTTCGCCATATTCCTTGTTATACCTCTGATCTATTATTATTTTAACATAATCATAACTCCAAATCAAGCTTATGTATCGATACATTTGTGGATATGATTTACTGCTATTATATCATAGATACTCATTAATGTCAATACATAGAATATATTTATCGAACCATATTATCCATATTTTATTTACGCGATAGCCAGATATAGGAACGATTGAGGAAAGAGACTGTTTTTAGTTTTATGAAAAAACCGGAAGCAGATTTGATTTTCTGCTTCCGGTTCTGTATTATATCAGGACTTTAAATAACTGTATCAGAACTTCGTTATCTTCTTTGAAAGATACTGTCTGAGTCTTGCGAGGTCTGTAAGAGCTACTGTTCCGTCGCTGTCTACGTCGGCAGCCTTGAGGCCGTCTGCGTTTATTCCCTTCTTGTCGAGGAGATAGATAGAAAGGAGTGAAAGGTCTGTAACGTCGATGCTTCCGTCACCGTTTACGTCGCCGAGTACGAGCTTGCCTGATGATGTCGGTGAAGCAGTAGGCTTCGGTGAATCAGTTGGCTTAGCCGATTCTGTAGGCTTAGGTGATGCAGTCGGCTTTGGAGATGCTGTTGCCTTTGTCGGTTCCGGACTTGGGATATTGGTGTCGCCCTCTATCGGTTCACCGTAAACGAGTTTGCCCTTGTAGAAGAGCGGGATCTTGTGTGTTTCGCCAAAGAAGTCG
>JAFRMZ010000303.1 GCA_017430465.1 Oscillospiraceae bacterium | reverse complement strand
GTTGTTATAATTCGGCTGATTCTGATAACCGCCGTTATTGTAACCGCCATTGTTATAACCGCCGTTATTGTAATTGTTGTTCTGATAGCCGTTATTATTATAACCGCCGTTGTTATAGCCGTTATTGTTGTTATAACCGCCGTTGCTGTAGCCATTGTTATTGTAATTGCCACCGGCATTGTTGCCATTTCTGGTCGGGTCAGAGAGTACAAAGCTTACACTGTCGGCAATAATCGTATCACGATACTGCTGAACCCCATTATTATCAGTATAATTGTCATTCTGAATTTTTCCTTCTACCAGAATCGGCTTGCCTTTGGTATAATAATGGCTGACATGTTCGGCTACTTTTCCGAAACATGTAATTCTGAAAAAGTCAGATTTTTTTTCTTCACCCGGTTTATTATAGCTTCTGTCCACAGCGATGCGAAAACGGCAATATGCCATACCACTCTGGCTCATGCTGAATTCCGGGTCTGCAACTAATCTCCCCATAAAAAATACTTTGTTCATGAACAAACCTCCCCAATCGTTTTTGACTTACTTGGTTGTTACCAGTGCACGCAGAACACCGTCACTCAGGTTCAGACGACGATTCAGTTCAGCCGGAAATTCCGGTGCAGATGTGAAAGTATACAGTACATAGTAACCTTCTGTTTCGTAGTTAATCGGATAAGCGAGCTTGCGCTTGCCCCATTCGTTTACTTCTTCAGTCAGGCTTCCGTGTCTTTCGATAACACCCTTGAACTTTTCGATAAGCTTTCTCATTTCTTCTTCCTCATTCTTGAGGCTGAATACTACCATAGCTTCATAAGTTTCGCTTAACTTTGCCATTTCTCATAGCACCTCCTTCTGGATTCCGCCTGCTTTTTTGAGGAAACAGGCAAGGATTTATAAAATATCGCTGTCACAACAGCTAAGACATATTATAGCACAAATCGGGGAGCTTGTCAAGTGTTTTCTGAAAAAAATCGTGCAGATTTCTCCTGAAAAAATAACGCTTTTTTATCTTCTCATTGACAAAAGCCTGAAAATGTGTTATCATAAAAATAATGCCGGATTCATCAGAAAGGAGTGAATTATCTGGTTGAGATTACAGGTGTGATTCAAGATTCGCCGGCATACCGTGCCGGAATCCAAAAGGGAGAATTTCTTGTCTCCATGAATCAGCACAAAGTCAGGGACGTTCTGGATTATATGTATTATGCCGCTGAAACAGATGTACATCTGATAATTGAGAATCAGGGACAACAGCGGGAAATCAGAATCAGAAAAGATGAATATGATGATTTGGGGCTGGAATTCGCCAGCTTTCTGATGGACAGCAAGCAGAGCTGCAAAAATAAATGTGTGTTCTGCTTTATTGACCAGATGCCCCCCGGAATGCGGGAAACGCTTTATTTTAAAGATGATGATGCACGACTTTCTTTCTTGCAGGGAAATTATGTGACGCTCACGAACATGACGCAGGAAGACGTTGACAGAATCATCGAGATGAAATTAAATATCAATGTTTCAGTGCATACGACCAATCCGGAACTGCGATGCAAGATGATGCATAACCGGTTTGCAGGGGAAAAACTCGATTTTCTCTGGCAGATGGCAAAAGCCGGCATTCAGCTCAATTGTCAGATAGTTTTGTGTCCGGGATTGAATGACGGTGCAGAACTGGAACGCTCCCTTCAGGATTTGGGAAAAATGCTTCCGAATCTGACAAGTGTAGCAGTCGTTCCTGTCGGATTGTCCAAATATCGGAAGAATCTCTATCCACTCACGGGATTCACAAAGCAGACTGCCGGCGAAGCGATTGATTTAATTCAGAGCTATCAGGAACAGTTTCTTGAAAAATTCGGCACAAGGGCCGTTTTTCCGTCAGATGAATTTTTC
The DNA here is from genome assembly GCA_017430465.1 of Oscillospiraceae bacterium. Taxonomy (GTDB): domain Bacteria; phylum Bacillota; class Clostridia; order Oscillospirales; family Ruminococcaceae; genus UBA3855. The sequence goes on along the minus strand of JAFRMZ010000303.1, from coordinate 5,791 downwards.
CTGATTGCAGAACGTGACATTCCGGATGCTGATTATTATGAAGACTACCCGCAGTATGAAAACGGTGTCGGGATGCTTCGTTCTCTGGCCGATGAATTTCATCAGGCACTTGAAACTGCCGATTCAGAAAATCTGCCCCGAACCGTTTCGATTGCTACCGGCAGAAGCCCTTATGAATTTCTGTGCAGACTGGCAAAAGAAGCCGAGGAAAAATTTCAAGGGCTGACATGTCATGTATACTGTATCAGAAATGATTTTTTCGGAGAAACTATTACTGTGACAGGCTTAATCACGGCGCAGGATTTAATCGCTCAGCTCAAGGGCAAGCCTTTAGGCGATAAATTATTGCTGTCAAGCAGTATGGTTCGCCGGAATGATGATGTATTTCTGGATGATTTGCATATCTCCGATGTAGAAAAGGCCTTGGATATTGAAATTCAGATTACCAACAGTGACGGATTTGAGCTTCTGGATGCCATGCTTGGCAATGAATATTAATCAGAAAGAAGTGTTTCTATGTGGGGTATCTGTTTCAACAGCAAAGTCATCTGCGAAAACCAACTGCATGATAAAGTAGTTGCATTCGATTTAGATACAGATAATACGACAGCAATACTTTCTCAGCCGGAACATGTCCAAGGGCTGAAACTTCCCGTCATGGAATTAAAAACATTATCGGAACTGCCGGAATTTATCTACGGCGAACAAGTCCGGATTGTCCGGCATCCGGAAAATATCGGAAAAATTACAGATATATTCTGGAATTTCAAATATCACTGCTGTTATTATTATATTTCAGTAGGCGGACAGCAGTTTCACAGAGAATTTTTTGCAAAAGAACTGATGAAATATCAGTGATGAGATAAAGGAGGAGATAACATGCCGTTACCCGTTGTTGCCGTTGTCGGCAGACCAAATGTCGGAAAATCGACATTATTTAATAAATTAATCGGACAGAGACTCTCTATCGTGGAAGATACCCCCGGTGTCACCCGTGACAGAATCTATTCCAGATGCGAATGGCGTGACCATAAATTCATGGTAGTCGATACCGGCGGTATCGAACCCAAGGAAGATGATAAAATGCTCACTCTCATGAGACAGCAGGCGGAACTTGCCATTTCTCATGCAGATGTGATTGTTTTCGTGACAGATGTCCGGAGTGGTGTCACTGCAAATGACTATGCAGTTGCAGATATGCTCCAGAAATCCGGAAAGCCGATTGTGCTTGCCGTCAACAAATGCGATACCCTCGGAGAAGTTCCGATGGATGTCTATGAATTCTATAATCTGGGAATTGGCGAACCGTTCCCGATTTCATCCGTTCACGGCCACGGTACAGGCGATATGCTGGATGAGATTATCAAGCATTTTCCGGAAAATGATACTGATGATTACGAAGAATCTGATATTCGGGTAGCTGTCATCGGCAAGCCGAACGCCGGAAAATCTTCCCTGATTAACCGCATTGCCGGAGAAGAACGTGTTATCGTTTCTGATATTGCCGGAACAACCCGTGATGCTACTGATACAATTATTGAACGTGGGGAAGACAGATATGTTTTCATTGATACCGCAGGTATCCGGAAGAAATCCAAAATTACAGAAAAAATTGAACATTTCAGCGTTCTGAGAGCTTATATGGCTGTCGACCGTGCCGATGTCTGTGTTATCATGATTGATGCAACGACCGGATTCACCGAACAGGATTCCAAAGTTGCCGGATACGCTCACGAACAGGGCAAAGCCTGTATTGTAGCGGTCAACAAATGGGATGCTGTCGAAAAAAATGACAAGACCATGAACGAATACAAGACCAAACTGGAGAACGATTTCAGTTTCATGTCTTATGTGCCGTTTATCTTCATTTCAGCGAAAACCGGTCAGCGTGTGGAAAAATTATTCGAGATGATTAAGCATGTCTATCAGCAGAATTCGCTGAGAATCAGCACGGGTATGCTGAATGATATTCTTGCCTATGCTGTAGCACGTGTTCAGCCTCCGTCCGACAAGGGCAGAAGACTGAAAATCTACTACATGACACAGGCCTCTTCCAAACCGCCGACATTTGTGTTATTCGTCAACAGAGCAGATTTATTTCATTTTTCGTATCAGAGATATATCGAAAATCAGATTCGCTCTACCTTCGGCATGGAAGGCACGCCTATCCGGATGATAGTCCGTGAGCGCAACCGGAATGATGACTGACAGGAGGCATACAAATTCATGATACTTCTTTCCTGTTTGATTTCGGCTGTATCAGGCTATCTGTTCGGGAGCATCAATTCTGCAATTTTGACAGTCAAGCTTCTGAAACATGAAGACATCCGCAATTTCGGAAGCGGAAACGCCGGACTGACGAACACACTTCGCTGTTTTGGAAAGGGCTGTGCCTTGCTTACCCTTATCGGGGACTTGTCGAAAGGCATGATAGCTGTATTATTAAGCCAGACATTCGGAAAAATGCTTTGCGGAGAAAATACAGATTTATATTTTCTCGGATGCATTGCCGGCATCTTCTCGATTCTTGGGCATGTATTCCCTCTGTATCACGGATTCAAGGGCGGAAAGGGCGTACTTGTCGGAGTTTCTATCTTTCTGATTCTGGACTGGAGAGTATTTTTAATTCTGATTGGTATTTTCTCGCTTGTGCTGGCAATTTCCAAATATGTGAGCCTGTCTTCGATAATTGCGACAGCCTGCTGTCCGTTTGTAACATTCGGGGCGCAGTATTTCTGGAACGACATTCACGGACAGGAATTCACACTGCATCAGATGTTTCTGCATTTTGCCGTTTTGTGTGTAATGGCTTCTATGATTATCTATATGCATCATTCTAACATTGAACGTCTGAAAAACGGTACAGAAAGCAAAATTGGCCAGAAAGGCAAGAAAATCGAAAAATAAAACTGCATTTAAAGGAGGCTGTTGTTTATGTCTACACCGCATTTACAGGGTCAGAAAGGCGATTATGCGCCTGTTGTGCTGATGCCCGGTGACCCGCTGAGAGCAAAATTCATTGCTGAAACCTATCTTGAAAATCCGAAATGTGTTAATGAAATCCGTGGGATGCTCGGCTATACAGGAACATATCAGGGGATTCCGGTATCTGTACAGGGAAGCGGAATGGGGATTCCTTCCATCGGAATTCATTCTTATGAACTGTATCATTTCTTTGATGTACAGAGCATTATCAGAATCGGCACAGCCGGAGGCATTGCGCCGGAAGTCAGGCTACGTGATGTCATCCTTGGTCAGGCATCGTGTACGAATTCCAATTTTGCAATGCAGTATCGACTGCCGGGGACGTATGCGCCGATAGCTTCTTTCAGATTATTGAAAACAGCCTCGGAAACGGCGGAGAAATTAAACATTCCGGTCAGAACGGGAAATCTGTTTTGCAGTGATACGTTCTATGATGATGCAAATTCTCTGGAAGAATGGGCAAAGATGCATGTACTGGGTATTGAGATGGAATCGGCGGCACTCTACATGAACGCCGCAAGAGCCGGAAAGGAAGCCCTTTGTATCTGTACAGTCTCAGACTGTCCGCTGCGGCGGGAATTCACATCTGCGGAAGAACGTCAGACAGGTTTCACGAACATGATGAAGCTTGCACTGGAAACTGTCGTAAATTTATAAAAAAAATTTAAAAAAACTTTATCGCTTTAAGATTTCTTTAAGCTTTTCAGGGTACAATATAAGAGGATTAAGAAATTCCCCCTTAAGTTTCATCTATCATGTGAGTTGAAATAATTTGTTAATCCCCCAATTCCCCCCATTATTTGATTTAATCTCGATGAAAGCGATGGTTTCTCCCCATCGCTGATTTTTTTTGAATTCAGGAGTGTGATTACTTTGGAACAGAGTTTAATTCAGCGCATCAACGAACTCGCACGGAAGGCAAAGGCCGAAGGCCTGACCGAAGAAGAAAAACAGGAACAGACACATCTGCGGAACGAATACCGAAAAGCCTTCCGCCGAAATCTGACCGACCAGCTTGAACATACTTATATCATGGATGAAAACGGCAACAAGCGCAAATTAGGCAGATAAACAAAAGCTCCCCTTTCTTTCCGGAGAGGGGAGTTTTTTTATTCACTAAAATTTTCCGTCATAAATACTGTAAAAACAGCAGTACACATTCACGGCAGGAATTTTTTCCTTGATTTTTCATATCACAAAACCGCCGTTCACGCCGAGAATCTGTCCGGTGATGAATTTTGCCTGCTCACTGCAAAGAAAGAAAGCAGAATCAGCAATGTCTTCCGGCGTTCCGAGTCTGCCGAGAGGCGTTTCTTCTGCGAGGGAATCCAGCGTTTCCGCATCATAGCAGTCGAGCATTTTTGTCCGGATGACTCCGGGAGCGATGCAGTTTACACGGACACCACTTAATCCGACTTCCTGTGCAAGGGCTTTGGTAAAGCCAATCAAGGCGGATTTCGAGGCAGAATAATCGACTTCGCATGAAGCACCGGTCTGTCCCCACATGGAACTGATATTCAGAATACATCCGGATTTCCGGTGTATCATCTGTGGAAGCAGAATTCGGGTACATTCTATTGCGCCCAGCACATTGACAGCGAATATATTTTTACGGACATCGGGAGAAATATCGGTCAGCAGACCAGAAACACTGATTCCGGCATTATTGACAAGCACATCGACATGACCGGTTTGATGCAGAACACTTTGCATCATAGATTCAATTTCGGAAATTTCAGCAAGATTCGCCTGTACTGCGATGCCGTTCAGAGATTTGGCAAGCTGTTCGGTTTCCTGACTGTGATGATAATGCAGAACAGGGAAATAACCCTGTTCTGCGAATTTTTTAGCAATGGCCGAGCCGATGCCTCCGCCTGCGCCTGTAATCAGAACTGTTTTCATGCAGATTCACCTGCTTTTTTATCCAGAAACGGAATAGGCACAAACAATAAAATACAGATAGCCACAAGCATCACAATGCTTGTAGGGATACCGGCTTCCAGTCCGAAATCACCGCCGTTGATGAGTGCAGAACCTTTCAGGGACATGTGGAACACGCTTTCACCGGAATCAATACCGCTGACAGGGAGTCCGTAGAAATTTCCCTGTGCGAAATTCCAGATACTGTGAATTGCACACGACCCCCAAAGAGAATTTGTCCGGAGGGTATAAAGCGAAATCATCACAGCATAGAGAATCAGGTTTACCAGTGCCAGAAGGGAGAAACCTGCATTTGCGCCGTGCATTAGGCCGAAGAACAGCGCATTGATGCCGACAGCAAGCCAAACATTGTGATGTCTCATAATTGTTGTCATCAGGTAGCCTCTGCACATGACTTCCTCGCTCATGCCCTGAATGCCGTATCCGAGCAGAATCACAAAAAGCATTGGTGTTACTGCATCCGTACTGTTTTCAAACTGCAAGCCTCCGCAGATGTAGGAAAGGCCTACCACGCAGGAGAACAATGCAAAACCGATTCCCAGTCCGGCAAGGTACTGAATGCCGGCTTTTTTCTTGAAAAATCCCATTGTTCTGAATTTTCTGCCTTCTATGGCACGGCAGAAAATCAAAACTACCAGAGTTCCCAGACCTGTTGCCAGAAGCATAATATATGTTAACTGAGGGTCTTCGAGCAGAGTATTCAATTTTTCAGTTATCTGTTCTGTAGTAAGTGTTCCGTTTACGGAGGCCTGTTCTTTTGCCCAGTCCATAAGAACGGGCATTACGCCGGCCATCATGCCGAATCCTTCTGCCATTTCCAGTACAAAGAACACTCCGATAAAAATCAATGCTTTCAGAAAAATAT
>JAFRMZ010000302.1 GCA_017430465.1 Oscillospiraceae bacterium | reverse complement strand
TTACACAAGAGGAATTAAAGGCAATACTTGGCGATGGTGTTGTGACTGTTACCCTTTCCCTGAAATAAAAACGGAGGTATTTATTATGTTAGGAAATTTTAGTTATCACAACCCGACAAAGCTCTATTTTGGAGAGGAATCACTCAATTATCTGAAAGAGGAGCTGAAAAACTATGGTGAAAACATTCTGTTCGTTTATGGCGGAGGCTCTATTAAGAAAAATGGTCTTTATGATGAGATAATTTCCATTCTCAAAGACTGCGGTAAAAACGTTGCGGAAGTCGCTGGAGTAATGCCGAATCCTACACTTGAAAAGCTGTATGAAGGCATTAAAATCGCCCGTGAAAACAAGACAGATTTTATTCTTGCTGTCGGTGGCGGTTCTGTTTGTGATTATTCAAAGGCGGTATCTGTTTCAGTCAACTGTGAAGATGACCCTTGGGAAAAATATTTTATCCGCTTTGAAGAACCGGACTGTAAAATAATTCCTGTTGGCTGTGTTTTGACAATGGCAGGAACAGGCTCAGAAATGAACGGTGGTTCTGTTATCACAAATCATGAAGCAAAGCTGAAAATCGGTCATGTGTTCGGTGACGAAGTTATGCCGAAATTTTCGGTACTCAATCCAAAATATACCATGACATTGCCGAAATATCAGATGATTGCAGGAATTTACGATATTATGAATCATATTTGTGAACAGTATTTTTCCGGCGAAGATGACAACACTTCTGACTATATCAGTGAAGGGCTGATGCGTTCTTTAATTCATGCAAGCCGTATCGCTGTTAGCAATCCGCAGGATTATGAAGCCCGTTCCAACATCATGTGGACAGCAACATGGGCATTGAATACACTTGTTTCAAAAGGAAAATCTACTGACTGGATGGTGCATATGCTTGGGCAGGCAGTCGGAGCTTATACAGATGCAACACATGGAATGACACTTTCCGCTGTATCTCTGCCGTATTACAGATATATCATGCCTTATGGATTAAAGAAATTTGCTCGTTTTGCTGTGGAAGTATGGGGAATTTCTGCTGACGGCAAATCAGAGGAACAGCTTGCAGAAGCAGGTCTTAATGCTATGGAAAGCTGGATGAAAGAAATCGGACTTGTCATGAAAATTTCTGAACTCGGTGTGACAGATGACATGATTGAGGGCATTGCTGATGCAACTATCATTCTGAATGGCGGTTATAAAATTCTTAATCGTCAGGAAGTTGTGCAGATACTGAAAGCAAGTATGTAAGAGAGCGTATAGAAAAAATGAGCATCACAATAAATATCTATTATACAGGAGAAAACAGAAATGCCCGTAAATTCGCTGACGAAATGATAGAAAGCGGAACTGTTAATAAAATACGTCAGGAAACAGGCAACCTGCGTTATGAATATTTTCAGCCGTTTGACAACCCTGAAACAATTCTTTTGATAGACCAGTGGACAGAACAATCAGCAATAGACATGCATCATGCTTCGCCTATGATGCAGACCATAACGGAACTTCGTGAAAAGTATGACCTGAAAATGAAAGTCGAAAGGTATATCTCCGATGAAAACGGCATACCTGAAAATGATAACAAATTTATTGTAACATAAGGAGGAAATTATTATGAGTAAAATTTTAGTTGCCTATTTTTCTGCAAGTGGTGTGACTGCCAGACTTGCTAAAAATCTTGCAGAAGCTACAAAAGCAGACCTTTACGAAATTAGACCTGCTGTACCCTATACAGATGCAGACCTCAACTGGCAGGATAAAAACAGCAGAAGTTCCGTTGAAATGAAAGACAAATCTTTCCGTCCTGCTATTGCCGATACTAATGCAAATATAGCTGATTATGATACCATTCTGCTTGGTTTTCCCATCTGGTGGTATGTTGCACCGACTATTGTGAATACTTTCCTTGAAGCCTACGATTTTTCAGGAAAGAGCATCATTCTGTTTGCAACATCTGGCATGAGTGGTCTTGGCAATTCTGCAAAGGAACTGAAAGTCAGTGTTTCTGATACTACTGTTATCAAAGATGGAAAGCGTTTTGATGCAAATACATCTGTAAGCGAACTCCAGAAATGGGTTGAGTCGCTCGGCATTTAAGGGAGGAAAGCTATGTCTGAAAAAATCGTACAGACCGCAGGGCATGATGTTCTCGGAGAATTTGCCCCTGATTTTGCTCACTTTAATGATGATATTCTTTTCGGAGAGAACTGGAATAATACTGATATTGACCTGAAAACCAGAAGTATTATCACAGTTGTAGCTTTAATGTCTCAGGGTGTAACAAATGATGCACTGAAATTTCACCTGATGAATGCGAAAAATCACGGAGTTTCTCAGAAAGAGATTGCAGCAGTCATCACACATACAGCATTCTATGCAGGATGGCCTCATGCATGGGCAGTATTCCATCTTGCAAAAGAAATCTGGAACGAAAAATCTCCTGAACTGACTGACAGGGACAAGTATCAGAATGAGATATTTTTCCCCATTGGTGAGCCAAATCCTTATGGTGATTATTTTGTGGGACAGAGTTATCTCGCACCTGTTTCGTCAGAGCAGTTATCAATTTTTAATGTGACTTTTGAGCCTGCCTGCCGAAACAACTGGCATATTCATCACGCAAAAAACGGCGGAGGTCAAATGCTGATTTGTATTGGCGGTCGTGGTTACTATCAAGAATGGGGCAAAGAAGCAAGAATGCTTCATGCAGGTGAAATTGTGAATATTCCTGCAAATATCAAGCACTGGCATGGTGCTGCACCTAACAGCTGGTTTTCTCATCTTGCAATTGAAATTGATGGTGAGGATAGCTGTACAGAATGGTGTGAGCCGGTTTCAGATGAAGATTATCATAAATTGAAATAAATAGAAGAATATTCTACCTGTGCGGTTGGAAAAAGCACGCAATTACGTAAGATTGAAAATATCGCAGAAAAGTTTCAAGAATTGCATTTGCTTAAAACAGTGAGTGGCTTAGTAAAATCGAATCATTTTTGCCAAATATTAGAAAAATAATGCGAGAAATGTGAAGAAACAGAAGATTTATATATGGAAAGTCAAGTTTCAATTCTATATGGGAAACATTTGGATTTTGACTTAACGTATTTAAGCCATTTCTCATTTGTTTCAACCGCACAGGTGGAGAATATTTCCAAAAACAAAAAAGGCTGTCCAGATTTTTATTTCCGGACAGCCTTAATTTTATTTGCTGAGTATTTCCATCATCAGCACAGCTCCGTCCTTAAATCCCTGAATGTACAGAGCTTCATTGTCTCTTGAAGCATTCTCGCCCTGCATATCGCTGAGTTTGTGATATGTTTCAATCTGCTCCTGTGTTAGTGTCCGCTCAAACTCTGCTGAAAGATTCAGCCATTTCTGTGTTTGCTTGTCAGCAGGGCTGGCTTTTCGTTCTGACGGACTGATATCTCCGTGGTATAGCTCTTTTAGCATAACAGCACACCTCCTTTCAGTGTACTATCATACCATAAATATCAGAAAATAGCCATTACCATAACCAACAAAGATATTGTCGATTACTTGTGCAGACTATTTCATTTCCTTTGCGAGAGCTGTCAGCAGACGGAGCTGTTCTCTTTTCAATGGTTTGAGAGCTTCCAGTGTTTCTTCCAGAGCAGCAGGAGCATTCAGCTTCTCATCAAAAAATTCTGCCGGTGTAATGTGCAGAAATTCGCAGATATACAGAAACATCTGCATAGATGGCAGAGCTTTCTTGTTTTCAATATTATTGATATAACTCTGACTTTGTCCCAAACTGAGGCTCATATCCACATATGCACTAACTTAAACTGGAGATTGAAATAAAAAAGAGGAGATGATATAATAAAACAGAGGTGAAGTAAAATGAACAAAGAAGAAATATTAAAATATCTGCCGGAAGGGTATGAGAAAGCTTGTTGGGAAACAGGAGCAATGAGCAGAAAAGCAGGC
>JAFRMZ010000301.1 GCA_017430465.1 Oscillospiraceae bacterium | reverse complement strand
GTGTGGCGATGGGCATCATGGTGACTTACGGTTCGTATTTCAGAGATGACAGTAATCTGATAAAATCTGTCAATCAGATTGAAGTTTTTGATACTATCGTTGCATTTCTGGCCGGAGTCATGATAATTCCGGCGGTCTATGTCTTTCTCGGCGAGGAAGGAATGCGCAGTTCCGGCCCCGGCCTGATGTTTGTTGCTCTGCCGAAAGTCTTTGCAGAAATGGGCTTTATCGGAAATATCATAGGTGCAGTCTTTTTCATCATGGTACTGTTTGCGGCTCTGACAAGTGCGATGTCCGTACTGGAAGCCGTTGTCGCAAGTCTGATTGACTGTTTTGGATGGAGCAGAAAAAAAGCCGTGCTTATTGAAACCGGAATTGCTCTGGTTATCGGAATAATCATCTGTCTTGGCTATAATGTACTGTATTTTGAATTCACGCTTCCGAACGGTTCTGTTGCGCAGATTCTGGATATTATGGATTATATCAGCAATCAGATATTCATGCCTGTTGTTGCCATCGGGACATGCATTCTTGTAGGCTGGCTGGTGAAGCCGGAAACTGTTATTCAGGAAGCCACCAAAAACGGCGAAAGCTTTGGCAGAAAGAAATTATTCATCATCATGATTAAATACATTGCACCGGTGATGCTATTTGCGCTTCTGCTGGGTTCGCTGGGGATTCTGTCATGAGCCGGCAGACTGATTTCCGGAAAGGTCTGGTGCATGGCATTCCGATAGGATTAGGATACTTGTCAGTATCATTCGGATTCGGCATCATGGCGGTCAAGTCGGGGCTGAGTGTAGCGGAATCGACATTGATTTCGCTCACAAATCTGACTTCAGCAGGACAGGCGGCCGGTGTAAATGTGATAGCATCTGGCGGAACGCTGGCAGAAATGGCACTGGTACAGCTTACGATTAACATTCGCTATGCACTGATGGCTCTGTCATTATCGCAGAAATTAGACAAGAGCTTCTGTTTTCCGCATAGAATGCTTGCATCGTTCGGGATTACAGATGAAATTTTCGGCGTCTGCGCATCGCAGACCTCCCCTCTGACACCATTTTACATGTACGGCATGATACTGATTTCTGTTTTTGGCTGGGTACTGGGGACATTTCTGGGGGCTTATGCCGGAGAACTTCTGCCTCCGGCGGTGAGTGCAGCACTGGGAATTGTTCTTTACGGAATGTTTCTGGCCATTATTGTTCCGCCGTCCCGAAAAGAAAAAAGTGTTTTGTGTGTCGTACTGTTTTCGGCGATTTTAAGTGTGATATGCTATTATCTGATACCAAAATTATCGGGCGGATTTGCGGTCATTCTCTGCGCCGTGACAGCTTCGGTTCTGGGAGCAGTCCTGTTTCCGAGAGAGGAGGAAGCCTGATTGCGTGTTTCTGTCTATATTCTGGTAATGGCGGGCGTAACTTATCTGATACGTGCTTTGCCGTTTGGCTGTTTCCGAAAGAAAATCACATCGAAATTTTTAAGAAGCTTTCTGTATTATATCCCCTATGCGGTACTGAGTGCGATGACAATTCCGGCGATTTTCTACAGTACAGATAATCTGCTGACCGCTGTTGCCGGAACGGTGATTGCACTGATACTGTCATTTTTTGAACTGCCTTTGATAGTAGTTGCTTTATCAGCATCGCTGGGGGCATTTCTGACAGGATTGTTTCTGTAAAAACAATGCCCGAAACCAAATGTTTCGGGCATATTTTTCATTTCAGCGCATCTTCAATCATCTGTAATTCTTCGGGAGAGAAGTTCAGATGCTGAATACATTCGATATTTTCGAGAATCTGTTCAGGACGGCTTGCGCCGGTGATGACAGTTGTCACCGCCTGATGGCTGAGAATCCATGAAAGGGCCATCTGCGAAAGCTTCTGCCCTCTTTGAGAAGCAATTTCATTCAGGCGGTTCAGCCGGCGGAGCATTGTTTCATCAAGCTGACTTTTCATCCATGTATTGCCCTTTCCGATTCTGGAATCATCCGGAATTCCGTGCAGATACCTGTCTGTCAGGAATCCCTGCGCCAGCGGTGAGAAGACTGCCAGCCCGAAGCCTTCTTTCTGAGCGAGGTCTTGCAAACCATCAGATTCCGTCCAGCGGTTGAGCATCGAATAAGACGGCTGATTCACGATAAACGGTGTGCGAAGTTCCTGAAAGATTTTCATAATTTCGGCTGTCTGACTGGCATTATAATTTGAGATGCCGACATAGAGAGCCTTTCCCTGCTTGACAGCGTTATCGAGTGCGAGGGCGGTTTCTTCTACAGGTGTTTCGGAGTCAGGACAGTGATGATAGAAAATATCCACATACTCCAGATTCATGCGTTTCAGACTCTGGTCAAGCGAAGCGGTCAGATATTTCCGAGAACCGTTTTTATCACCGTAAATGCCGTCCCACATCTCGTAGCCTGCCTTTGTAGAGATGCATAATTCATCACGATAGGCTTTCATATCGTTCAGAATTCTGCCGAAATTGCTTTCTGCCGTGCCGTTGTAGGGATGGCCGTAATTATTCGCCAAATCAAAATGGACAATACCAGCATCGAATGCAGTATGAATCATGCTGACCATATTGGAATAATTTCCCTGCGAGCCGAAGTTCTGCCATAATCCGAGGGAGATGACCGGCAGTTTCAGGCCGCTTTTTCCGCACCGGCGGTAAAGCATGGAATCATAGCGTTTTTCTGACGGACGATATTGATAATCATAAACAGTACACATTTTAAATTTTTCCTTTCGTGATAAATTAAAATATAAATATCTGCAATAACAGCACTATTGCCATTGTTCCGAAATTGACGGCTGAGAATATCAGCATATATTTTCCGGTCTGCGGATGTTCGGATTTCTGATAGCATTGATAGGAAATCAGGCTTGCCATAGATGCAATCAGTGTACCCAGTCCACCGAGATTCACCCCCAGCAGAAGTGCTGTTCCGTTATCGGTAAAGCCGGAGAGCATCACCGCTGCCGGTACATTGCTGATAACCTGAGAAAGCAGTATGGAAATCAGCAGTTCATGACCGGTCAGGATTCCGGAAAAAAATCTGCTGACAGCTTCGATTCTTGCGATATTCCCCACAAAAATAAAGAAAAACACAAATGTCGCAAGCAATGTATAATCGACTTTTCCGAACAGTTTTGGATTAGTCAGCAGAAGCAGAATTACGGTCAGAATCAGGCAGAGCCAGTCCGGAACTATCCGGAATACTGTCAGCAGACAAATCACAAATACTGCCGTATAAATCACTGCGGGTTTCTTAGGAATTCTGGCAGATGCAGAAGTTTCCGGCCGGCACGGTTCAGCCGGAAGCAGAAACGTCAGAAGCAGAAGACAACCCAGTCCGGCGATACCTGCCGGAAGCATGGTTTTTAAAAATGCTCCCGTTGTGAGATGATAAACATCATAAAGATAAAGATTCTGCGGATTGCCGACAGGTGTCAGCATACTGCCCAGATTGGCCGAAGCATTTTCGAGCACAATCGTCAGGATTTTATGTTTTTCATCCGGAATATTCCGGAAGGTTAGAATTGTGAGGGGGACAAACGTCAGCAGAGCGACATCGTTTGTAACAAGCATCGCTGAAAAAAACGAAATCAGGATGAGCATGATGCTCAGTCTGCGGACAGTTCCGGCTTTTGACAACAGAAAATCCGTCATTTTTTCAAATATGCCGATGCTTCTCAGTCCGGCAATCGCTCCCATCAGGGCAAACAATTCAATCAGCACCGCAGTATTGCAGTAACCGAGATATTCTTTATCTGGCGGAACAAGAAAGACTGTCACCAGAGATGCAATGCACGAAGCAAGCAGTACAGGCTGATTCTTACAGAACGTGATAATTTTTTCTTTCATAACAATCACCTCTTTTATGAAAGCATTTTTTCTTGATTTTTTTATTTCTTCTTAGTTTATATTATAGCATATTCCACGGAAAATGTCAATCTGCGAACGGAATCCCACAGATGGTTCTTAAGAAATTCTTAAACAAATTCCCTCTTGTTTCTTAATCCCGATTATTGTATAATAATAGCATAAGAAAAATGAAAAAAGGAAGTGTATCCCATGTCATATCATATTTTAATCTGCGATGATGAAAAAGATATTGTCAATGCTCTGAAAATTTACTTTTCTCAGGAAGACTATATTCTGCATGATGCCTATAACGGCCGTGAAGTGCTGGAAATTTTAAGAAAGCAGAAAATAGACTTGCTTCTGCTGGATATTATGATGCCAGAAATGGACGGCATTCAGGCCATGACCGAACTCCGGAAGAAATACAATCTTCCTGTCATTCTGCTGACCGCCAAAAGCGAAGATACGGATAAAATTTTAGGGCTGAATCTGGGTGCGGATGATTATATCACCAAGCCTTTCAATCCGATGGAAGTCCTTGCACGTGTGCGTTCCCAGCTACGGAGATATACACAGTTAGGGAGTGCTGTCCAGCCAACGGATACGCAGTTTGCGTGCGGTAATATTCTGCTGGATGATGCTGAAAAAATCGTCACCGTGGACGGCGTGGAAGTCAGTCTGACTCCTACAGAATACGCAATTTTATTTTTTCTGATTCGTTCTCAGAACAAAGTGTTCTCGCCGAAGGAGATTTATTCGGCTATCCGAGGGGAACTGCCTTACGGTGCAGAAGGAACAATCGCTGTACACATCCGGCATTTAAGAGAAAAAATAGAAATCAATCCGGCTGACCCCCGTTTTCTGAAAGCCGTCTGGGGTCAGGGATATAAACTGGAATCTTCTGAAAGGACGTGAAGCAGATGAAAACAAATTATATCAGAAAAACGGCCGCAGTTTGTGCATATCTCATCAGCATTCTGATAGCAATCGGAGGCCTCGGCGGAACATACTATCTTGCCGAAAGAGGATGTTATACACAGTCACAAGCGGAATTCGAGAGAAACAATGCGGAAAGGAATCTGTATACGGATATTGAAAATCTGAATTATCGTTTTGAAAATCTCAAAGCAGAAGGCTATTTCGATGACAGCACTTCCGAACAGCGCAAACAGACACTTTACAATGATTTCATGCGGGATTATGCTGAAACCAGAACTAATTTCTTCTTTCAGATTTATGACAGCAATGATACGCTTCTGATGCAGTCTTATCAGGCAGATTATGAACTGTTTCATTCAGATACGTTCTATGATGAAATCTGCTATGAAGAAGAAAAAATCATGAATGAGGCGCAGTATTCTTTTTTTGTGCAGGACAGAGATTCGGATACTTACTGGGCACAGCAAATAATCGTTCCGCATGGTGACCCTGCGCCGACACTTCCGAACGAAGAACCGGAAACTGAAACTGTTACAGAACAAGTCACTGAACCCGCAACAGAACCGGAAACTGAAACTGTTACGGAACAAGTCACCGAACCTGCAACAGAACCGGAAACTGAATCCGTTCAGGATTCTGTTAGCCTTGTTGCCCATGCCGAAGATAGTGCCGTCTATATTTCGGAATATTCTATAGACGAACAAATCAGCATTGCCGATGCCCTGAATCTGAATTATGAGGAAGACGGTGAAAATGTATGGGTTTACTATAACGGTTCCCGAATTCCGTTTCCGGAATATTTTCAGAATCTTATCAGCCGTATTTCAGAGTTCGATATTGTCACACAGAATGGATGGCATTATGTCATAGACAAGAATCAGACTCCGCCCCAGCTTATGGATATTTCTGATTATATTCTGAATTATCCGGAAAAATTTCAGTTTTCCGAACTTATCGAAGAACCGGAAACAGGTGAATCTTATGATTTTTATTATGATGTCACTGTCCGTCATACAGAAAATCCGGTCAGTTGTTATATTACCGGCTATATCAAGAAAAATCTCACTGCCGAAGATGAGTATTATATGAATCACAAATATTCTTCTTTAGCGTACCGGTTCAGATATGCTGTTCCGGCAGTCGGAATTATTTCCGGCATCATCTGGCTGATAAGCCTGATATATCTAATCCGTTCGGCAGGGTATCACAAAAACGAAGAAGAAGCACGGGAATCCATATTCGAGAAGATTCCGTTTGATTTGTTCACGGCAGTGCTGGTTTTTCTCTGCCTGATGAGTTTTATCTTGGCGGATGAATTTGTAGATTTTCACGGCATAGCAACAACAGTTTCACTCATCTGCGGATGCGCCGTATTATGGGGATTAGCTCTGCTCTGGAGCTGATGAGCCTTGCGGTCAGAATCCGGACGAAAACAATCTGGAGAAATAACATCATCACGAAGATTCTGATTTTCCTGAAATATCTGTTCGGAAAAATAAAAGAAAAAAATTCCGAACTGCTTGAAATGATGCCCTTTGTCTGGAGAGCCGGACTGATTGCACTCGGCTATCTGTTTTTAGATTTCATCAGTCTTGTGCTGATAGCTAACAGCAGTCCGTTCGGGGTGATTATGAAAGGATTGCTCATGCTTGCAGTGATATTCGGCACAGTTGCAACAGTGTATCAGCTTTATCTGTTGCAGGAAGGCGGTCAGAAGCTTGCTGACGGTCATCTTGATGAAAAAATTCCGGAACAGAAATTTTTCTTATCTTCCTTCCGGAAACATGCCCGAAATCTGAACAATATCGGGGACGGCATGAACAAGGCAGTTTCTGAACGCATGAAAAGCGAAACCTTCCGGACAGAACTAATTGCAAACGTTTCGCATGACATCCGCACACCGCTGACTTCTATTATTAATTATACGGATTTGCTTTCCAAACTGGAGCTTCAGGACGAAACTGCGCAGGGATATATTGCAGTATTAAGCCGGCAGTCCACCAGACTCCGGAAACTGACCGAAGATGTGCTGGAAGCCTCCAAAGCCAGCACCGGAAGTATGAAAGTCGAAAAAATGCCGATGGATTTGCAAGTACTTCTTCAGCAGATGGAAGGCGAATTCGCTGAAAAATTTGAATCCAAAAAACTGATATTCCTCAGCAATCTGCCGGAATCTCCTCTGATGATTCTTGCGGACGGCCGTCTGCTCTGGAGGGCACTGGATAATTTATTCAACAATATTTTCAAATACGCCATGCCAGATACAAGAGTCTATCTGAATGCCGAAATCCGAAACAGAGAAATCTGCATCACGCTCCGGAACATATCGGCCGTACAGCTAAATATTTCGGCAGAAGCCCTTATGGAACGATTCGTCAGAGGTGACCGTTCCCGCAATACCGAAGGAAGCGGATTAGGACTTTCCATCGCACAGAGCCTGATTGAACTGCAAAACGGCGCAATGCAGATTGCAATTGACGGCGATTTATTTAAAATCACACTGAGCTTTCCGGAATTTTCAGAAAACTCTTGACAAATTTCCCCCGACATGCTATAATTGAAAAAGCGTGAAATACAGGAAAACAACAGATTTTCCTGCTATAATTGAAATATCATAACGGAGGAATCAGCGTGAAAAAATTTACTTCAAAAGAACTGCGCAATACTTGGAAGCAGTTCTATCTGGAAAGAGGACATAAAGACGTCGGTGCAGTATCACTGGTATCTGACGGCGCAACAGGCGTATTATTCAACGTTGCAGGAATGCAGCCCCTGATGCCGTATCTGCTTGGTCAGGAACACCCCCTAGGAAAGAGACTCTGCAATGTGCAGGGATGTGTCAGAACAAATGATATTGATTCTGTCGGTGACGAATCTCATGTGACGTTCTTTGAAATGATGGGTAGCTGGAGTCTTGGCGATTATTTCAAGAAAGAACGTACCCAGTGGAGCTTTGAACTGCTGACACAGGTATTCGGATTCCAGCCGGAACAGCTTGCTGCTACGGTATTTGAGGGAAACGAAAAAGCTCCCAGAGATGAAGAAACCGCAAAGTACAGAATCGAATCGGGTTTTCTGCCGGAAAATATCTACTATTTGCCTGAAGAAGATAACTGGTGGGGACTCGAATCCGGTCCGTGCGGTCCTGACAGCGAAATGTTCTTTATCAATCCGGATATGCCCAAATGTTCTCCGGAATGCCGTCCCGGCTGTTCCTGCGGAAAATATACCGAACTCGGCAATGATGTATTTATGCAGTACAGCAAATCCGAAGACGGTGTGATTACTCAGCTCGAAAAGAAAAATGTCGATACCGGCTGGGGTCTGGAAAGAAACCTTGCATTCCTGAACGGCGAAAAGGATGTTTATCGGACGGATGTATTTGCTTCTGCAATTGCCTTTATCGAAGAAGCTTCCGGCCTGACATACGGAACAGACAAAGAACAGACCAAGGCCATGCGCATTGTTGCTGACCATGTGAGAACATCTGTAATGCTTATCGGCGATGAAGCCAAACTGACTCCCTCGAATGTCGGTGCAGGCTATATTCTAAGAAGATTAATCCGCCGTGCAGTCAGATATGCAAGAAGCCTGAATCTTTCTACAGAAAATCTGAAAAATCTCTGTCTGGTGTATATTAATGAAGTTTATGCCGAAGCTTATCCGCTTCTGGTAACACAGACAGATTTCATCCTGAACGAATTCACAAAAGAATGCAGCAGATTTTCTGATACACTCGAAAAGGGCATGAAAGAATTCAAGAAAATCATCACCAGAAAAGAACAGAATCAGGAAAAGCAGATTGAAGGCGATGTGGCATTCCATCTGTATGATACATTTGGTTTCCCAATTGAACTGACTGTTGAAATGGCTGAAGAACTGGGTTATTCTGTTGATACCGAAGGTTTCCGGACAGCATTCAAGGAACATCAGGACAAGAGCAGAGCTATCGAAAAGAATGTACTCAAGAGTGGTTTGGAAAACGATTCCGAAGGCACAATCAAGCATCATACTGCAACGCATCTTCTGAATGCTGCGCTTAAGAAAGTGCTTAATCCGGATACGCATCAGAAAGGCTCTAAAGTATCGGAAGACCAGCTCAGATTTGACTTTAACTGCGACCACAAGCTGACGGATGAGGAAATCAGCCAGATTGAAACCTTAATCAATAGCTGGATTCAGCAGGATATGCCTGTCAGCTTTGAGTCTGTCGAGAAGATGAAAGCTGTCGAAATGGGCGCAGAACATGAATTTATTGAAAAATATCCCGATATTGTCAAAGTTTATACTATCGGCGATGTATCGAAGGAAATCTGCACCGGCCCTCATGTCAATTCAACATCGGAACTCGGAAGTTTCAAGATTTTGAAAGAAAAATCCAGTTCCAGAGGAATCCGCAGAATTGTAGCATCTGTTCAGTAAGTGATAAAAATATAAAAATCAGGCATACCGGAAACAGCGTGCCTGATTTTTTTGGATTAATAAAAGCCTTCTGTAATGCCGTTTCCGGTGTTCGGATGAAAGACTGACCAGATACAGTCTGTCAGGAACAGAATCACAAGCAGTTTGCTGAGAATATTCCGGATTTTGGCAGGAACAAGCCTTAGCAGATTATCCGATACCGGTGCGATAAAATATGTCACGGCGACTCCTGCAAGTCCGAAGACGGTCAGGCCTTCGAGACAGATTCGCCCGTTCAGATTCATGAAATAGCCGGTGTAATCCCACCATTTCAGGCCGGCAACCTGTTCCAGAATCCATGATGTGAAATATTCCAGTGCACCGCATATCACAAATGCACTGACAAACAACATGCCGGGTTTTTTCCGGAGTGGTTTCAGCAGACAAATGATAATCAGTCCGCCCGTGCCGTAAATCGGAAGCCAAGGCCCTGTCATTGTACCTCTGTTGATGAACGACCCCTCATTCACAAGATAGAAGCAGACTTCAAAAAGCCATCCGATAAACGAAAACAGAAAGAAAAACAATACCAGTGTTTCCGGTGTATAATTTTTTTCATAATCGGCCGTGAGCCAGTGATGCTTTTCCAGATGCGGTGTCGGACAGTTGGCATCCGGATAGGAAAGCGTTCCGGAAGAACTGAACAGAGATTCATCAATCAGGCGTTCCGATTTTTCTAGTTTATTATTTTTTTCCTCTCTGAGCTGGGCATAGAATTCAGCAAACAGGCATTCTTTATAGGGATTGAGAAAGAACAGGGAAATCATCCGGAAGGATGCACCGTCCAGCAGTGCCAGCGGAAAAAGCGACAAATCCAGCAGAAATGCATTTTTCTTATCACCAAGCATAATTTCTTTTGAGAGGGCAAAGGCTTCTTTTGAGGTCAGAGCCGGATTTTCGGCCATCAGATAAGGAATCATTCTGTATTCATAATATTTGTAGATTCCGCCGATAATCGTAAAATTCCAGAGTGCCTGCCGGACATCTCTTAAAAACATCACTTTTGCGGTATTTGTTCCGTATCCGGTGCGGAAGACAAACAGAATCCGGTCAGCTCTGGTATGCGGATACGTGCGCCGTTCCAGAAAATACCGGCATCGTCCCACAAGAAGCAGATTTTTCACCAGAATCCAGAATAAGCCGGACAGTATCGTCATGATAAAAATCGTAACGGATTCTGCAATTTTCCCATGAAAGATGATTTTATTCAGCCCGTTGAGAATGCCGAACCCAAACGACCCCGAAGCGGTGATTTCATTCACAATAACGGAAAAATAGCCCATTGTATATTTTTCAGCAGTTGTCTGGGCAAGCTGAGCAGAATCCATCTGGAGCACATGAATTTCTGTTAAAAATTCCCGAAGAATCTCGAAATTGGTTTTTCGGTTTTCACGGAGTTCGTAAGAGAATTCGTTCTGTATCACGTTCTGATTCCAGTCCGTAGCGTACTGATAGCCATCCCGCAGAAGAAAGCCGACAATAAAAACAATCACAACGTTCAGGAAATACTGTGTCCGCAGATGTTTCAGGGCGGACTGATAAAGTATTTTATAATTTTTCATGATATTACCTCCCCCGAATATCATAGCATAAAACGGATGATTTGTCAATTAAAAAAAATTGTAATTATGATTCATTTTATCCACTATATCTGCAAAATCCCCTTGCATTTTTCACAAATTTATGCTATGATGAAAATATCACAATCTGAAATCAGAAAGGAAGTTGTTACTATGTTACAATTCAGAAAAACGCTTGCCATGCTTTGCAGTTTAGCAATACTTTCAGGAGGATTTTCCATGCTCCCCGCATCGGCGGAAGAAACGCCGTCTCTGCACATTGCCAGAACCGAACGTCAGTTTCTGATGACTGCTTCGGAAACGCTTTCAGCATCGAGCGAAACTTACACTTTGCCGGAATCTTTTGACCTGCGTCAGCAAGGGCTTGTCTCCCCTGTCAAGAATCAGGGGGAGTACGGCACATGCTGGGCATTTGCTTCGCTGAATTCTCTGGAAACGAACGAAATCGGCAGAAATCCGCATGTAGATTATTCTGAATGGTATCAGGCGCACTATGCCTATCAGGGAGAAAGTGGTTATCCGTACTGGTCAGAAAACCTTCTGGATGAGGGAGGCAATGCCAATCAGGTCATCGGAATGCTGATGAACTGGGTAGGGCCTGTCAGTGAGGAGAATTATCCCTATTATGGTGAAACGCCTGACCCTGAAAAACCGCTGAAAGAATTACAGAAAGAATCGCTTCTGCATGTAACGGATTTTCATTATTTCGGAATGCGTTTCAGCAATACCAACCGTGAACAAGAGATTCAGCAGGTAAAACAGGCTATCTATGAGGGGCATTCCATTTATTTTGCAACCGGCTTTGCCGCCATTGATGATGCGCCGTTCCGGAATTATGAATATCAGTCGTTTTATGTGCCGGATAATTATTATGATTATGTTGAAGAAGATTTTTCTCCCGGTGCTCATGCCATGAGCATTGTCGGCTGGGATGACAATTTTCCGGCGGAACAGTTCAGCATTCAGCCTGACAGGGACGGCGCATGGCTGGTCAAGAATAGCTGGGGTGAATCGTTCGGTGACGGCGGTTATCTGTGGATTTCCTATGAAGATAGCTTTATCGGGGATATGATTTATTTCGATACGGAAGATGCACATCTGCATGACCATCTTTATGAATATGATGATTTTGCCGGAGAAGGTGCATTTGCTGTCAGCAGTTCCCTGAATGACAAGTCCGCTTATATCTCAAATATTTTCACGGCCGAAGAAGATGAGGATATTACAGATATTATGCTCAACTGCGTCAATGTAGATGATAATTATGAAATTCAGATTTATACCGGCCTGACAGATGCCGGAAATCCGGTATCAGGTGAGGCATCGGGCACAACATCCGGAACACTGAAGCATCTGGGGTATCAGACACTTTCGCTGGATGCGCCTGTCACGGTAAAGAAAGGCGAATTGTTCTCGGTAGTTGTTAAGCTGACAGGTTCAGCAGGATGTCATATTCCATGCGAGCTTGCTTGGAAGGATGACGGCACACCGGTCGGAAGCGGTGTATCTTACAGTTCACCGTTCAGCGGATTTTCCAGTATTAATTATGAAATGCTTCACCGGAACTTTCATGAAAACGAAAGCTTTTTCAGTTCTGACGGAAAAACTTGGCATGATATTTATCATCATACAGAAAAAATAGAAGAAAATATGGCAGTAGGCAATATTTGTCTGCGTGCTCTCGGTGTTTCGCATGGAACAGTACATTTTTCTGATTATCATGAAGAAATCCCGTTCGGCACAGAAATTTCGCTTTCCAGTCCGGAACAGGCTGCTATTTATTATGCCATCAATGACGGAGAATATCAGCTTTATACAGAGCCGATAACAATCAGCGAAGAAATGACAATCTCCGCCTATGCCGATACCGGTGAGGAACATCAAATTTTCAGTCAGCATTACGCCCAGCAGAAAGCAGATTTATCCAGTCTGATGATATATCATGATTTCGGCTCAGAATATATCGGTCTCTGGGATTCTGAATTAAGTGATGTAACTATCTGCTACGGCGAAGCTGATGCCTTTTGTCTGCCGGTTTCTTCCGGAACAATCACCTGCAACGGCGAAGTGATTCCCTCCGGTGAAAAATATACTCTGGATACTGCGCAGTCTGATTCTGATTTCTATTTCACAATCGAACAGGAAGGCTGTCTGCCGTCAGAATATCATCTGCATATCAGAAACAACAGCTATACTCCTGTTGCAAACGGTATCTGGGAAGGATTTGATTATGACGGAAATCCTGTTGCTTACCAGTTCCATGACGGAACAGGTATTTTCAAAAACCTGACAGACGGTACTGTAAAAGAATTCAATTACAGAATGACGGGCGCAAATACCTATGAATTCAGCGATTCCGGCTCAAACTGGACAGAAATGCTTATCTATCAGTACAATACAGATACAGAATATCCCTATCTCAGCATTACAGATAATGTTTCCGGAAAAGGCGCAGAGTTAACCCGTATATCAGAAAATCTGTTCGATATGTGCCCTGTTTACAGCAATGATGAACTTTGTGAAGCCATGCTGCAGTATTATGAAGACCTG
Organism: Oscillospiraceae bacterium; assembly: GCA_017430465.1. GTDB lineage: Bacteria > Bacillota > Clostridia > Oscillospirales > Ruminococcaceae > UBA3855. Next base: position 3,372 of record JAFRMZ010000301.1, on the reverse strand, counting down.
ACCGGAGAACGTCCGGCAAGTGCCTCTGTCCGGATGTGTGAAGGTAATACTCCTTATGTTGAATTGTTCGAGATGATAGACAATCAGTTTGTCAAGCTGGGAAACGGCTATTACTGCGACAGAAACGGTTCATGCTATGATGAAAGCGGCAGACGTATTGTTTATTCCACTGTAGACGGCGATGTCAACAATGATTATCGGATTAATGCACTGGATGCCTCTGTTCTGCTGACGGAATCCGCCAGAATCGGTGCAGGCGAAGAAGAAAGCTTTTCTCCTGCCCAGAAACATGCTTCAGATTTGAATCATGATATTTCTGTCAATGCGTCAGATGCTGCTGTACTTCTGAAATACTGTGCGGCTGTCGGTGCGGGTGAAGATGTAAAATTATCTGATTTTTCATAAAATTTTTATATTTTCTGCATTTCGTCCACTGAATCTTCATTTTGTGGGTTGTTCTAAATCGTTTAATGCTCTATAATAAAACTGTAATCGAAATTCGGGACTTTTCTTTAAAGATTCTGTTTAAAATATCTAAAAGGAGGCGAGTGTGTGAATTATACACACAAAATTGCAGGCAGTGTGCTTTCTGTAGCAATGCTGACGACAGCCGTGCCAATCAGTCAGGTATGCGCCGGACAGATTATCTATGACTGTGATACCGGCATAGAAGACGGCTATAACTACGAGCTCTGGAAAGATTACGGAAACACTAAAATGGAGCTGACCGGCAACGGTACTTTCAAGTGTGAATGGAACAATATCAATAATTGTCTGTTCCGTACCGGAAAAAAATTTGACTGTACACAAACTTACAAAGATATTGGCAACATTGCATTTGACTATGAAGTAGATTATCATCCGGACGGCAATTCTTATCTCTGCGTTTACGGCTGGACGAAAGAACCGCTTGTGGAATATTATATTGTAGATTCATGGGGCACTTGGAGACCGCCCGGAGATGAAGGCGAATATCTTGGAGAAGCTACTATTGACGGGGCTGTTTATGATATTTACAAAACAATCCGTATTGACAAACCTTCCATTGTCGGAGACACGACATTCGAGCAGTACTGGAGCATTCGGAAAGACAAGCGCACCAGCGGTGTGATTAATGTCGCATCTCACTTTGCGGCATGGGAAAAGCTGGGGCTTCCGGCCGGAAACCTCTATGAAGCTGCGCTCAATATTGAAGGCTATCAAAGCGCAGGTTCTGCAACGGTTCTCAAAAATGAAATGATAATCGGCGGGGATATTCCCGACCCTGAACCCGCTACCGAAGCTGAACCCGATGAAAATGGATATTATTTCCATTCTGATTTTGAAAGCGGAAAAGACGGCTGGGCTGGCCGTGGCGATGCAAGTGTTTCGGCATCGGACGGGATTCTGTCCGTTACCGGCAGAACGGATAGCTGGCACGGTGCATCCTACAGTCTAAATTCCAGCGTTTTTGTGCCCGGAAACTCTTACAGTTTCAGCGTGATGGCTATGCAGAATCAGGCTGTTTCCGAAGAATTCAAGCTGACACTCCAATATAAGGACACAGATGGTAAAGAACATTATGATAATATTGCATCTGCAACCGGCGAAATGGGTCAGTGGGTACAGCTTGCCAATACTTCGTTCGAGATTCCGGCAGGCGCAAGCAATTTGATTCTGTATGTCGAAACTGCTTCCGGTACTACAAGCTTCTATATTGATGATGCTGTCGGTGCGCAGAACGGCACAAAGATTTCGGTCTCCGGAACATCTTCCGCTAAGAAAGGCGATGTTACTCTTGACGGCTCTGTCAATGTCAGTGATTTGGTAGCAGTTCATAAATATCTGCTCGGTATGAATAAAATCACACTGGAAAGCTTCTCCAATGCGGATATAAACGATGACGGCAATGTCAATATTTATGATTTGCTTCTGCTGAAGCGTCAGCTTCTGAATCCTGAAAAAAAAAATGAATCTGTAACCGAACCGCAGGAACAGCGCATTGAAGGTCAATGGTACAATACGGCGGATATTTCTTGGATTGATAAATCCAAACCGATGGTAGCCATTGCATTCGATGACGGGCCTATTGCAGGCAGTAACTGCCCGACAAGGATTCAGAACGCACTTTCTGAAAACGGTTTTCATGCGACATTCTTCTACTGGGGGGAGAGAATCGCAGGAAATGAAGCCGAAATCAAGCGTGCGCAGGAACTCGGATTTGAAATTGCCAATCACACATGGTCGCATCCAGATATGACAACACTTTCCGCTGACCAGATGAAAAACGAAATCACCAAGTGTGCTGATGCACTGAAAGCCATCACCGGACAGGAAGAATATCTGATTCGTCCGCCATATCTGAAAGTAAATGATACTTTCAAAGAAATTGCAGGCGTACCGCTTATTAACTGCGGTGTATACTCTATGGACTGGGAGGGCGCTTCTAAAGAGGATATTATTAATACTATCACATCCGGCATGAATAACGGCACACTCAACGGACAAGTAGTTCTTGTGCATGAAAATTATGAAACGACTGCACAGGCAATGGAATATCTTGCGCCCTACATGAAGGCGCAGGGCTGGCAGATTGTCACCGTTTCCGAGATGTTCAAGGCAAATAATAAAACCATGTATAACGGGATTGTTTATAATAACATCTGGTAATTTATCAGAAACAAAAATCCTCCGCATCTGCGCTTGCGGGGGATTTTTTTGTATAATCTGCCAGAAACGAGAAATATTCCATACAGGGATTGACAAAAACGTAAATTTATGGTATGCTTATACTTGAAGGAGATGATTTTTTAATGAATCAAGATTTTATCAGCTTTGATGTCGGAACAAATTTTGACTATAAACTGTTCGATGTCATTGACCAGTACGACACAAAACATAGTATTACCAATCTTTACGGCAAACTCAAAAATGATGGTATGCCCGGGGGTCGTGCCGCTTCTATCATTCCAGATTTTACAATGAATGAATTTGAAGCTTATCTGAAAGAATGCAAAAAACGCAATCTTTCGTTTAATTACTTAATCAACCCGCTTTCCCTCGACCAGAACGAATATGACCCTGTTGTCGGCAAGAAAATGCGTGATTTTATTCATACACTTTATGATGTTGGTGTCAGAGAAATTACACTCAACTCTCCGATTCTGATTAAATATGTCCGCAAGGAATTTCCGGACATGTTCATCACACTGGGACTATATGCTTATCCGACCACAATTCAGCATGTAGAATACTGGAGAGCATGGGGCATAAATGAAATTACACTTGACCATTCTTTCAACAGAAAGTTTGATGTGCTTCGTTCGCTTCTGACAGAATACAAAGACTCTGATTTTCACATGAGAGTTATTGCAAACAATTTATGTCTGAGAG
>JAFRMZ010000300.1 GCA_017430465.1 Oscillospiraceae bacterium | reverse complement strand
TTTTACAATATGTCCGCTGGCGTTCTGCCTGATTGCCGAACCGTTCCGCAGGCCTGCGCCACCGTCAGCCGGAGAATTCAGACGGGAAGACCCTGCACAGCTCAAAAGTCAGACGGAAAAAAGCGATTTCAGTTTTGTAGTTCTGCACGGTGACAGGGAGGAGAGAACCGAAAAGAGAATCATGCTTGTCTGCAAAGCACTGTCATTGATTGTGCTGGGGATGATTCTCATGACTATGATTGATTATACTATTTCAGAATAACAAAGAAAGGACTATCAGGATTTATGCGAATCAGATGCAAACCGTGGGCACGGCCGGAACTCGAAGCAAGCAGTTTCTTCATCGCCGACCCGAAAAATCATAAAAATCACTGGAATGAAGTATTCCGGAATCAGAAACCGATTTATCTCGAATTAGGATGCGGAAAAGGCGGTTTCGCAAGTCAGGCCGTTCTGCACTGGCGCGATGTGAATTTCATCGCTGTTGACATCAAGAATGAAATGCTTGTTCTTGCCAAGCGAAAAATTGAACAGGCACTTCAGACCGAAAATTTGACAGATGAACAGGTCAGAGTCATGATTCTGAATATCATGCAGATTTCAGAAGTTTTCGGCCAACAGGACAACGTTCAGAGAGTGTTCATTAATTTCTGCAATCCGTGGAACAAGCCGAAACATAAAAAACGCCGTCTGACCCATCCCCGTCAGTTAGTGCAGTATAAAGAATTTCTCAGAGGCGAAATCTGGTTCAAAACCGACGATGACCAGCTCTTTGAAGAAAGTCTCGCCTATTTTGAAGAAACCGGATTTAAAATCAGCTATATCACAAGAGATTTGCACAGCTCCGGCTTTTCCGAAAATCTTGAAACCGAACACGAACGTATGTTTACTGAAGAAGGCAAGAATATCAAGTTTCTGATTGCAGTACAGGAGGATAATGCTAATGCCGAATGAAATTGTCATTGACGGCACACAGGCCAGCGCAAGAGAAGTATTCAGAGGTCTGGGGTGTGTCACCGGAAACGGGTCATCCAGACTTTTGATAGATTATAAAAGAAATCATCCTGAAGTCTATCAGGAGATTATGAAATTACTGTTCCAGCCGGATTACGGCGCAAGTCTGGTACATATCAAAATCGAGATGGGCGCAGATGTGAATTCTTCTTCCGGAACAGAACCTTGTGTCAAACGGTATCCGGAAGAAAAAACGGATGTCACCAGAGGCGCAGGCTTTCAGTTCGCTTCCGATGCAAAAAAGCTGAATCCGGAAATTACGCTGGATTTGCTTCGCTGGGGTGAACCGCACTGGGTGACATCAGCATTTAAAGAAAGCAGAAAAGCCGGATTCGATGCCCGTTACAGATGGTATTATGAAACACTGAAATCTGCTTATGAAACCTACCGGCTTAAGTTTGATTTCATCAGTCCGGATGCGAACGAAACGGAAAAACCCGAAACAGACTGGCTGATTTATTTTTCTGAACGTCTCAAATCCGAACGCCGTTCGCCTTATGATTTTTCCAAAATTAAGATAGTCGCTTCGGATGAGGTCGGCACAAGAAATATCGCTGCTATGATGCGTGAAAATGAACAGCTCCGGAATGCTGTTGATGTCATTGGCCTGCACTATACATCGCAGGGAGATGAAAATACAAAATATCTGCATGAGTTTTATGAGAAGGAAATATGGTACAGTGAAGGAATTGCCCCCTGCAACGTACCGGAATTATCCAGACGTGTAGACGGTACAGGTATTACAGGTTCAAACGGCGCAATTAATACTGCTGTCCGGATTATTAATGCTTATGCCAACGGCAGAATGAATTTGTATGAGTTTCAGCCTCCGGTATCGGGATATTATGACGGCTCATGCTATTCGCCGAAACAGTTGATTACTGCACGCACACCATGGTCAGGACATTATACGGTAGATGTCGGATTGTGGATTTCAGCACATTTTATGAGATTTTCAGCATCGGACTGGCAGTATGTACCGTCAGCATGTTTCGGAGACGGTGAGGAAAATCAGACTATCTGGAATACAACGAATAATTATATGACACTGCTTTCTCCGGATAAAACACATTTTACCATGCATTTTGCAAATGATACGGCAGAACCACGTTCATATCAGGTAAAAGTCATCAATATGGCGGAACTTCCGGAGAAGGTTTCCTTCTTGCAGACCGCCGGAAGCCCTGCGCCGGAACCGGTTGATAAAAACTGGTTCAGAATCATAAAAGAATCAGCAACGCATATTTCTGAAAATGAAGCTGTATTTCAGGTGACCGTCAAGCCATATTCGCTTCTGACTGTGACAACACTGAAAACATCAGACATCATCGGAACAGAACAGCTCAGACCTATTCCGGAAAACAGAAGACTTTCATTGCCGTTTGTCCTGCCGATGCACGCTGAAGAAGAAAGAAACGGCTATATGCCGTTATATACGACCGACCAAGGCGGTGCATTCGAGCTGGTTCGTGCCGAGAATGATGTTATCTATCTGGAACAAAAAATTACAAAGGACATTCTCCCAACAAACTGGAGATTCCGTGGAACTCCCGAACCAATTACCTGTTTCGGAGATGATACATGGACAAATTATCAGGCAAGTGCAATAGCTTATTTTGCCTCTATGGATGAGGAAAACTATGTCGGTGTGGGACTGCATTACAATTCAGCAGTAACAAATCCGGAAAGTTCCGCCTGCGGATTCCAGCTCCGCCTGTATGCTAACGGAATCTGGCAATTGCGCTATATGGATGAACTTCTGCACGAAGGCAAGGCGCAGGATTATATTTATGAAATCGGGCATAAAATCAGTATTGCCTGCATGGGAATTCTGGTATTCTGCTTTATAGACGGGCATTCGGTCTATGAAATGAAACTGGATACCCGTCCGTTGGTGCATTCCGGAAGAATGAGCCTTTGCAGTGCATATTATCAGAATCGTTTTCGGGACATCAAGGCCGAAAAGCTGAATTTTCCGATTGCACCGTATGTCTACCGGCAGGACTGCCTTTCTTCTTATGTCAAATATCTTCGTAATGAAGAAAGTGAATGGAATCTGCTGGGCATGACAGGCTATCAGTTCTATAACAGAACCTGCGCTGTCGGAAAGGAAAATTCTGAACTGAAAATCAGATTCTACGGAAACAGTATTTCTCTGCTGGGACGGGTCAAATCTGCAGGAATGACATTCTGGATTGACAAGAAATTATATACCGAAGAATATGCCGTCAGCAGCAGTAATTATCGAGAAACATTCTTTACGCTGGAACATCTCCATACAGGATGGCATACCCTCCGGATGCTGATTACAAAAGGCTCTGTCGAATTCGATGCGTTCGAGATTCTTACTGATGACGAAAATGCAGATTATACACTTGAAAAACTGCCGGAAGACATTCTGAAAAAATCCGGAAAAAATAAAAAAGAATCGAAAAAAGAAGTTCTGAAAGAATCTAAAAAATCAGAACTCATGAAAACGGCTGTCCCTGTAGCAGGTGCGGCCGCCGGCGTTGCGACAGTGTTCGCAGTTGGAAAGATTCTGAAAAGCCGGAAGAAAAAGAAATCAGATGAATAATCCAGAAAGCACCGCCGGAATGTTCCGGACGGTGCTTTCTGAATTTATAAATTTTTCATGACGTTCAGAAGGTTCAGGAAATCACTTTCTTTGATAAGGGCAAGTCCCTGACCGTCATCGCCGAGGACGAAAAGATTATCTCCTGCCTGAATGTTGAAAATTTTTCGTGCCTGCGCCGGAATAACTATCTGTCCCTTTTCACCGACTTTCACAATGCCGAAGGCATGTTTGCCTTTCGGCGGAATCGGAAGGCCTTGTTTCTGATTGTTATAGGAAAGCAAATCATCAAGCGAGACTTCCAGAAAATCAGCAAGGATTTTTGCCTTTTCAATGTCGGGGAGAGATTCGCCGGTTTCCCATTTTGAGAGGGTCTGACGGGAAACACCAGCTTTTTCAGCAAGTTCCTCCTGCGAGAGCTTTTTTAATTTTCTTAGCGTGATGAGATTATTACTGAACATGTTCCTGACTCCTTTCTTTCCGGATGCCCAGTACAAACCACCGGAGTACCGGAATTCTTGAAATAATTTCATACAGTCCCCAGCCGATGCCGAACGAAGAAATCAGCGACAGCACTCCGCAAAGGATGAACGGCAGGGAAGTATATTCGTGAAGAAGATATGCACATGCTGACATGCCCAGATAATGAAAAACATACAGCCCGAAACTTTTGGAGGAAAACCATGCTGTAACAGAATTCTGAAAATTCAGATATTTTTTGCCGAATCCCAGCAGGGAAAGGCACATCAGCCATGCATAAGCAATCGAAAACGGATGATTCAGAACGGGATTATCTGCAAAATTCTGCCCCCAGAAAAATACTGTATAGCTGATGCCCGTCAGAACAGAAATTATCAGCAGGGGGGTGCAGTATTTTGACAATTTTTCGACAGCTTCTTCATGCGCAAAAAGATAATATCCGGCGAAGAACGCAAACCCGTAAAGCCCTAATCTGTAAACAACAATCGGCAGATTCAGGATTTGTGCGAATCCGAATGCCGGAATCATCAGCAGGAGCATTCCCCAGAATGGAAAATGTTCTGTTTTCGGATAAAGCTTTTCCCGTTTTTTTGTGATTTTCCGGATGATGACCAGCACAAGAGAGAAAATCCACAGCGTCTGTAGATACCAGAGTACACCTGTTCCAGAAACCGACATTATCAGATAGAGTCCGAGTTTCGGCACTGCACCGAGAGTCAGAAAAGAATCGCTCAGTTTCATGCTGATATATCCCTGAATCCACTCAAATGCCAGCAGGCCGAGCGTGGAAGGCACAAGATAGCGGACAGTTCTCTTTTTCAAAAAATTTTTATCCTCATCCGGATGATTCGTCAGACTGATTCTCGCACTGATGCCAGATATGATAAACAACAGAATCATAAACCATGGGTACAGAAAATACATGATGCTGTCGGTCGGATACATCATACCGGATTCGCCGAGTGTTCCCAGCGGAATCACACTGCTGTACATCATAAGCGTATGATAAATTACTACCAGAATGACCGTCATCCAGCGGAGATTGTCAAGATAATATCTTCTGGAAATTTTCTGATAATTCATAAAATTACCACCTTTGCTATGTTTTTTAACATTATAGCACGAAATTTTCCGGATGTCTACCAATCAGACGCAACATTTCCGGATGCCTTGTGTTAAAAATCAGAGCATTTTTATTATCATACCACAAGTACGGCTATTTTGCAAGAGCATGTCCGTTATTTTTTTCTGTCCGTAAAATTTTTATAAATAATCTTGACAAAAAAATCTCTCTGTGTTATAATAATAACAGTCAGAAAGTTCTGACAAATAATTTTTCAGGATACGGGCAGCCTTTTTAATTTATTATGCCCGTAAAGAAAGGATATGAATACCCATGAGCTTTATGAAAATTGTGAATGTGTACGGCAGAGAAATCCTCGACTCCAGAGGCAATCCGACTGTAGAAGCTGAAATCACTCTCGAAGACGGTACAATCGCAAGAGGTACTGCACCTTCCGGTGCATCTACCGGTGAATTTGAAGCCCTCGAACTCCGTGACGGTGACAAGAACAGATACCTCGGCAAGGGCGTACAGAAGGCTGTTGAAAACATCAATTCTACTATCAAGGATGCTATCATCGGTCTGGATGCTTCTGACATCTACGCTGTTGATGCTGCTATGATTGCTGCTGATGGCACAAAGGACAAGTCCAAGCTCGGTGCAAATGCAATTCTTGCAGTTTCCATTGCAACTGCAAGAGCAGCTGCTACTTCTCTGAATATTCCGCTGTATCGTTTCCTCGGCGGTGTACAGGGCACAAAGCTCCCCGTTCCGATGATGAACATCCTCAACGGTGGTGCACATGCTGACAGTGCTGTAGATACTCAGGAATTCATGATTATGCCTGTCGGTGCTCCTTCTTTCAAGGAAGCCCTCAGATGGTGTGCTGAAGTGTTCCACAAGCTCAGAGCCCTCATCAAGGAAATGGGTGACGTTACTGCTGTCGGCGACGAAGGCGGTTTTGCTCCTAACAAGCTCAAGAGCGATGAAGAAGCTATCGAAAAGATTCTCGAAGCTATCAAGGCAGCAGGCTTTGAACCCGGCAAGGATTTCATGATTGCTATGGATGCTGCTTCTTCTGAATGGAAATCCGAAAAAGGCAAGGGCTTCTACAAGCAGCCTAAGTCCGGCAAGGAATTCACTTCTGATGAACTGATTGCTCACTGGGAATCTCTGGTTGACAAGTATCCGATTATCTCCATTGAAGATGGTCTGGATGAAGAAGACTGGGAAGGCTGGCAGAAGATGACCGCTAAGATTGGTCACAAAGTTCAGCTCGTTGGTGATGACCTGTTTGTTACCAATACAGAAAGACTTTCCAAGGGTATCGCACTGGGCGCAGGCAACTCTATTCTGATTAAGCTGAATCAGATTGGTTCTGTTTCCGAAACTCTGGAAGCTATCAAGATGGCTCACAAGGCTGGTTACACAGCAATTTCTTCTCACCGCAGCGGTGAAACTGCTGATACTACCATTGCAGACCTTGCAGTTGCTCTGAATACCTGCCAGATTAAGACAGGCGCACCGAGCAGAAGCGAACGTGTTGCAAAGTACAATCAGCTTCTGAGAATCGAAGAAGAACTCGGCGCATCCGCAGTATATCCGCAGATGGGCGCATTCAATGTAAAGAAGTAATTCTTCTTCACATGTTCTGTTAATTCCGCATACTGACCATGCGTGAATTATATTTCAAAAACCTCCCCTTCGACTGACCCGAAGGGGAGGTTTTTTAGATTTCGTTATCGCCATTTTTTTCATGTTCACGGCCCTTTTGAAGCGTGTAGGCATCTGGCTGATAATATTCGCTTCCGTAGCGGGTCAGTTGACCGACACGAGCATTCAGAATCGTAATCAGGCTTGGCTGATTGGTAATGAGAAATTTATCTTCATTCAGAATAAAAATCAATCCGCTGTGTGTAATACAGTGCAGTTCGCATCCTTCTTTATGGCCTCTGTCGACTGACAGGACACAATCTAGATAGTCGTTTTTATCAAGCAGACGATTTAAGGCTTCATTTCTTCTTTTTTGACGTTCTACACTAAAATGTTGAGTAGGTTCAGCATTAATAATATCATTCAGGTCAAAAGTATAAAAATTATGAACTTTATTTACAGTTAAAATTCGTTTATCATCATAGTTTTTCATAAAAATCCCTCCATAAGTTCAGCATTAGTATTTATTGTAATTTATAAACCAGTTCAGAGAACTGTAAACCCATTTCTGCGCACCTTGTGACATATTGGAATCAAAATTTTCATCAAGCAGAAAATCCGATGCACCACAGGCGACAACTGCGGCATTGTTCCGGAGCGCATCACGGGAATAAACCATGATATTTAATTTTTCGTTTTCATAAGTGAGAGGGTCATCTTCTGTACCGCCGAACGGTTCGCCGACAGCATCAGCCGTAGTCTGTAGCATAACATCTACGAACATTTCGTCTGTTGCATAATCGCCCAGCATGTGGAAACTGCGCATATTCTGCATATAAACAGGAGTTGTCTGCATAGAATCATCATAGTAGGCCATGCGGTCAGGCATCCCGATTATCTGCAGGAAAATCAGTTCGGAATCCTGTATCGGTACAGTAATTCTGTCATAATCAATCTGAAAGCTGAAACTTTCCGTCAGAAGATTTAAAAATTTGTATCTGGTTTCGCTTTCCGATGCCGGAAGCAACAGAAGCAAATCACCGCCCTGATTCATATATTCTTTCAGAAGTTGATATTCATCAGAAGTTAAATCCTCTGTGGGTGAGTTATAAATTAAAATATCCGCATCGGCAGGAATGTCTGAGATTTCACATTCGTTCCAGATAAAACCGTCTGTTTCTAGCTGTGTGCGGAATTTTGTCAGTCTGGAAGAAGTTTCCGTGCCGTGACTTGTCAGATAGAAAATATCTGTCGGTTCGGCGGAAGTTTCCGGCTGAGTGGTTTCGGCTTCGGATGTGATTTCGGAAGATGATGTGCTGTCTTCCTGCTGAATAATGCTGTCCAAATCAGGAAGTTCGGCATTGCTTTGTGATTCCGCCTGACTGCACCCCGTGCAGAGAACGGAAAACAACATCAGAAATAAAAATGTTTTATGACGTTTCATGAATCTGTATTCCTTTCTTTTCAAAATTGACTGTAAAAATCCCGATACATACCAGAAACAGAGCTGTCATGCCCTGCCATGTGAAAGCCCCTGATTCATGCAGAACAATTCCGGAGATGATAACACCGCAAAGCGGATTCAGAAACCCGAAAACGGTCACTTTTGAAACTGGATTATGTTTCAGAAGCACCGCCCACAGAGAATAGGCCGCTGCCGAAACAAATGACAGATACAGCAGAATTCCCCATGCTTTCGCCGTCAGATGCAGATTTCCTCCGCAGACCGCACCGAACAGCCACATCACAGCACCGCCGAATGCAAACTGCCATCCGCTTAAAAGTACGGGATTTTCATGATAAACACCTGTATAGCGTTTCATGAATACGCTGGAAAATCCGCTTGCTATCGTGCAGAGAAAAATAAATCCATCTCCCAGCAAATTCAGATGAAAATCCAGACCGCTGAAATTCACCAGCACAAGTCCGGAAAACCCCACCGCACAGCCGATAATTTTCCGGAGTGTTAATTTTTCCTGATGAAATGCACCGGAAATGAATATTGCAGAAAAAACATTCGCCGCAACAATAATCGCCGCTTTTGTGCCGGTAGTGTTCGCCAGTCCGATATAGTAGAAAAAATACTGTAATATCGTCTGAAACAGGCTGATAATGCCGATTCTCGGAATGGATTGTTTCTGCGCAATCAGAAATTTTTTTTCGGTGATGCTTCCGGCCGTCAGAGCCATTATGCCGGCGATGAAAAAACGTACACCGGCAAATACCATTTGTGACGGCCAGTCATTGGAATGCATCTGCATTTCTGCATAGCCAAGCTTGACTCCGGAAAAAGCACTGCCCCACAGCACACAGCATACCAGTGCAAGCAGTGCAACAACACCGGTATGTGTTAATTTTTCAGATTTTATCATTGCAATTTGCATCTTCTTTCTTTTCATGATAACATATTTTGTAAAATTTGTAAAGTGTTCAGAAAAAATCTACATTTCCGACAAAAAACATTGACTTTTCATATAAAATATGATATAATAATAATAGAGTTTTCATAGGAGGCGTATTTCATGAACATCGAACTGAAAAAAATTAATGCACAGGCAACAGAAAATACTGCTGAATTTATCCGTAATGCAAATGAAACCTATCTGGAACAGCTCAGAAAAATCGCAGATGATATTGCACTGCACCGGGATAGAAAGCCGATTATTCTGCTTTCAGGCCCATCCGGTTCAGGAAAAACGACTTCTGCCCTCATGATTGAAAAAATTCTGGATGAACAAGGCATAGAAACGCATACGCTTTCACTGGATAATTATTTCAGCCCGCTGACCGAACAGGAAAAGGAACTGTTTGCACTCGGTCAGCTTGATTTGGAGTCTCCCAAACGAGTGGACAGCCCGTTTCTGACTGAACAGCTCCGTGAGATTTATCACTGCCGTCCGGTAGAACTGCCGATTTATGATTTCAAAGAATCTACAAGAATCAAAAGCGGAAAAATTCTGCATCGGAAACCCGGAGAACTGGTTATCTTAGAGGGGATTCACAGCCTGAATCCGGATATTGTTACATTTAAAGATTCCCGCACAGCAAAAATTTATGTCAGTGTCCGAACCAGAATTTTCAAAGACGGAGTCCTTTTGCAACCGTCAAAAATCCGCCAGATGCGCCGTCTGGTGCGTGACATGCTGTTCC
>JAFRMZ010000299.1 GCA_017430465.1 Oscillospiraceae bacterium | reverse complement strand
TCTGCTCATTGCTCCTGTTTCCCAACAAGCTTTCTCATACCCTTCCGGCAGATATTTTAATATTTCTTCTTTATTCATTTTACTTCACCTCTGTTTTATTATATCATCTCCTCTTTTTTATTTCAATCTCCATTTTAAGTTAGTGCATATGAGCCTCATCCCCTCTTCCAGTTCGGCAGCAATCAGGATTCTTTTTCCCTTTGCTTCGGCTAATTCCGGCTTGACGTTCCGCTTACAGCCTACGGTCAGGGCATCAGCGGAGATAACCCCGCCGTATCTGCCGAGCGACTTTAACACTGCATTGCCGAACGTGGATTTTCCGTTTCCGCCCTCGCCGTAGAGAATCAAAAGTGCTTCAATAAAAACCTTGCCTAAAATGCTCAGTCCCATCATTCTCTGAACGTATTCAATCAGTTCATTATCTTTGCAAAAAAATTCGTCAAGGGCATCAAGCCATAATTTTTTTCCTTTGTCAGAAGGGTCAAAGGCTGTCACTTTGGTGATTTTATGAGCAGGGTCATGGTTGAGTTCTCCCAGTAATCCAAGTCTGACATCAAAAGTTGCAGAGGGCGTATTCAGCAGATAGGGGTCGCTGTCGAGTTCTGCGACTGGGCAGTCAATCATCGGCTTGAGTGCCTGCATTGCCGACAGGATATATTTCATATCCCTGCGTTTCATCACAAATGCAAGATATGTCCTTTTATTGAGGAAAGTGTTATAAAGTTTTGCCTGCTCCTCATTCAGATTTCCTGCAAACTTTTTCCCGCCTGATACAATTTCACTCTCGGTCAGACCTGTATTCACAAGTGCCTGTAAAGCATCAGCATACTGCTGTTCCGCATCGGCAAGCTGTAAGTCCAGAAATTCAATGACCGCACCGACAGCTTTCTGTCTGGATTCCTCCCAGAATGAGCCGTTATAGCGGAGAATATCGGTTGCAGAAGTGTGCATCAGTTCATCGCCGTATTCCCTTGCGACAACACGAGCCTGACCAATATCAGAATAATCATCAGGTTTAAGCGAAGGATTCAGCTTTTCGTATTCTTCCGGCGAAATATAGCCTTTCTGTGACTGTACTTTCTTTGCAAAACGGCAGGCACTGTGCCAGATAGATTCCAGTTCTTCATCACTCAGAGGCGGTTCACACTTGGAGGCTTCACGCTGAAAAACTTCATAGGCTTTGTCCGTTGCACCGAAACGCTTGACAGCACGTCCTGCGAATCTTGACAAAGTATTATTACGCTGTCCCTGCGGAATTGCCTGAATGCTTTCCTGCATGAAAAACAGATATTCCTCAATGCTCATATCGCCTTCATGCCAGAGAATTTCATCCGCCTGACAGCCAAAATAGAAACGTGCGGCATCGAGAGCCTTGCTGTCAAAAAACGGAAACTCTTTATAAATCTGCTGTTTCAGCTCTGCATAAGCCTTTGTATCGGAACAGGTGTCAGCCGGAAAGAACATATGGAAACGGGGGCGTGCAGATTTTTTTCCTTTCGGTTTCATATTATGACGGCTGCTGACAATGACGAAATTCACACCGGACAGCTCATCTTCCAGCATTTTCGGGGTAATCCATTCATCAGGCTTGTCACTGTGGTCGTTGTCGCATTCCAGAGAAACCACATCGGAGCTGATAAAATTATCATTGGAACGGCGGCTGTTTCTGTATTTTGCACAAACATGGTCAAAGCTGACAGCCTTTTTTATGTCATCGGCAGAAGCAATCACCACTTCATTCGGATATACTGTATTCTGCGGTTTTCCGGCATAATCGGAAGTGTATAAAGTAAATTTCATATCGTTTCCTCCAGAACAATTTCTCTTTCACGGATTTCACCATTTTTCAGGTCACGGAGTGCGCCCTTCCAGTACGGATGAATAAATATCTTTCTTCCATCAGCATATTTTCTCCAATGACCGATAACATACCAGACAAGTGTGTGACGCTGGAATTTTCCTTCTCCGTGGATACGTTTTTTCATTTCTTCAGCATTAAGAATATGTCTTTTGATGTAGCGGAGCGGTCTTTTCTTTCCATTTTTAGCTGTCTTTTTATTTGCGGATTCATCCACAACAGTGACCGGATTCAGAAAAATATCCTTTACCAGCGGATGCAGAAGAGAAATCTGCACACCGTACCAGATACCCAGCAGTTCAGACGAAAATGCACTGATTTCGGCAATGCTTAACTGCTGACTGAGAATTTCCCTTACATTTTTCGGAAGTGCCTTATAGCCGACTTCCATTGCACTCATCAGCCAGTCATGCCCTTTGAGTACTTCAATACTGAAAATAAGAAAAGAATCTTTAATGTTCTGATAAATCACTGCACCGACCTGAACGGAAGTATCTTCACCGGCGGAACGGATTCTTTCCTGATAATCCGGAAAAATCACCGTGCGGAATTTCACTGTTTCGCCTTTCGCATCCTTAAAATGAATCCAGCAGTCAGGAACAGGAATATTACCGCTGAAAAACAGGTCAGAAGGCACTCCGGTGGCTGTCTGGTTATTTGTTCTCCAGATGTCAGTTACTGCGGAGGTATCATCCAGCAGAATCAGATTTGACGGACGGCTTTTGCTGATGCTGTTCAGCCATTCTGCATTTTCTTCCTCTGTCAGAAATGCAGCAGGAATATTATCATACCCTGTATCCATGCTGTCTCTTTTTCTCCGGATTTCATATTGTTCCTTCATCATTTGTCTTGCAGTGATGTCTTCAGAACAGCCGTTTTTCATTTCTTCGACTGTCTGAATAAAATCTTCATCAGACAGGCTGTGCAGATATTCCATGATATTTTTATGTTCTTCTTTTGAGAGAACGGCAGCAAGGCTCATAGAAATATGGTGTTCATACTGGTCACGGTTCATTTCTTTTCCTCCAAATCTTCTGTAAAATAGCGGATTATCATATGTTTGCGTTCTGCCTTATGGATTTCCTGTTTCATGCCTGCGGAAATTCTGTCACCGAACACCCAGAGTTCATCACAGTGACCGAGCATAATCAGGTTCATGAACATTGCAAGCTGACGCTCTTCCGGACTGCTGTCATCCATGAACTGCGGAAAGAGCAGGTGCGGAGCGAAAGGAATACTATGCTGTTCCAGAGCGAAACGGCAGTATTTTCTTGCTTTTCTCTTGTTTTTCTTCACTTTGCCTGAAAACGGTGAGCAGATGTAGACCAGAGGACGGTAGCGAGCCGCTTTTTCTTCTCTTTCAATTCTTCTGAGAGCTTCACAGGCTGTCGGGTCAGCATAGCCCTCACGGTTGTACTTGTTTGCCATAAATAACCTCCATTTTCTGTCCATGCCGTCTACGGCTGAAACTGTCCGCAGACGGTGAACACTTTTTATTTCATCCAATACGGTCTGTATTGGTTAAATGTACTTAGCCGACATTTCACGCAGAATGGACGTAAAGATTTCTTTCAGCTTTCTGTCATCTTCGATAATGTCCAGCTTTGTAATATTTTTGACTGCTGTTTTGGTTGAGCCGTTCTGTTCCATACGCTTTCTGCGGTTGCGGAGACGGACTTCAAGGTCAGCTCCTGCCCTGTCTTCCAGCAAGGCATAAATCTGTTCATAGAGTTCCTGCATCATACTGTAATCTCCTGCAATCTTTACAGAAAGTTTTCCGACAGCTACACGGACATCTTTCTTCCAGTTTTCGGGTGTCAGAATAAATGTATCCTGAATAGCATCAATTTTGTTCTTTACAGATTCAAGCTGTTTTTTCTGCTC
>JAFRMZ010000033.1 GCA_017430465.1 Oscillospiraceae bacterium | reverse complement strand
GAACAGATTGCCAAACTGGAAAAAGCGGATGTTCTTGCAAGACAAATACTCGAATATGCTAGAAATACACTGTTTATGAATCTGCGCTTTATGAAAAATGCGCTCGGCCGATGTGAGTTTGTTCCTTATATGGGAACAATTTCCGCAGATGCATTGTGCTTTTATTATAATCCGCTGTATATTCTGAAAGAATTTGAGAAAAATCAGAATAAAATTACAAGAACATATCTGCACATGGTACTGCACTGTATTTTTCAGCATCAGTTTGTCAGTCCGTACATCCGGCGGAACTTGTGGAATCTTGCCTGTGATATTGCAGTGGAAAAGATGATTCAGGAACTGCATTTTGACAGTCTCGACAAGTCGCCGGAAGCAGGACAGGCACACGTATTGCAGAAGCTGGAAAAAAATATCAAGTATATGACAGCCGAAAAAATTTATGACTATTTTATAAATCATAATCTTTCAGATAAAGAATGCGAACATATCCAGAAACTGTTTGAAGATGACAATCATAATGTCTGGTATGAAAGTGCAGGCGCATCAATTCTGATACAGCTACAAAGCGGAAAGAGTTTTGCGGATAAAATGAAAAGCAAAAGCAGGGCAGATGGTATTTCCGGACAAAGTGAGGACTTTGCCGAAAGGGAAGCCGTCCGCAAAATGTGGCAGAAACTTTCTCAGCAGATTCAGCTTGATTTGGAAACATTCTCCCAGCAGTACGGTAATCAGGCCGGCAGTATGATGCAGAATCTGCTTGCTGTCAATCGGGAACGATGCAATTATGAAAATTTCCTCAGAAAATTCGCTGTCCGTGGTGAAGTCATGAAAGTGGATACAGATACATTTGATTATAATTTCTATTGTTACGGGCGCAGTGTCTATGAAGAAGTTGCGCTGATTGAACCGCTGGAATATAAAGATGTCAAACGGATTCGGGAATTTGTCATTGCAATTGATACTTCCGGTTCAGTCGCCGGAAAAACTGTACAGAAATTTATTCAGAAAACATATAATATTCTCAAATCGCAGGAGAGTTTTTTCTCAAAAGTGAATATTCATATCATTCAATGTGATACCATAATTCAGGAAGATGTGAAAATTACATCACAGGAGGAATTTGATGAGTATCTGAAATGCATGAATCTGAAAGGCTTCGGCGGTACAGATTTCCGGCCGGTGTTCAGCTATGTGGATGAGCTAATCAGAAAGAAAGAATTCACCAATCTGAAAGGACTGCTGTATTTCACGGACGGTTGCGGTGTGTTTCCTCAGCATGAACCGGATTATAAAACAGCATTTGTTTTTCTGGATGATGACTATAATAATTATAATGTGCCTGTATGGGCTATCCGTGTGATACTGACAACAGATGATATTATGGAGGGGTAATTCATGCCGTTTCAGATGCAACAGGAAATCCTGACCGGTTATACAGAAGAATCCGGTGTGACAGAAATCATCGTTCCGGAAGAAGTTAAAGCAATCGGAAATGAATGCTTTCTTGATTGCAGAAAAATAGTTTCTGTCATTCTGCCGGACAGCCTGACAGAAATTCCTTATCGAGCATTCAAGAACTGTACCAGCCTGAACAGAATTTATATTCCGGAGACAGTCACCAGAATAGGAGAAGGAGCTTTTTCCGGCTGTGAATCACTGAAAGAACTCTTGCTTCCGCCAAATCTGGAATCTGTCGGCGAGTATGCCTTTTACGGTTCTGAACGCCTGATGAACTTCCGGCTTTCAAATGGCGTTTTCAGAGTACGCATGAGAGATATTTATCAGAATCAGCAGGATACCTCTCTGCTGAAAAAATTTCTGTGTGAAAAACATTCCGCACAGAAAAGAAATCTCTTTTCCTGCACAGAAGATGCAAAATATAAATCTGCAATGGCATGTTATCTTCTGATTTCCGGTCAGGCAGATGAGGAAGTTCGCAGATATGCCAGAAAAAATATCACCAGAACTGCAAAATTTTATATGGACAATCAGGAAACAGAAGGCCTTCAGGAACTGCTTTCTACAGGCTTCATCACAAAATCCAATATCGGAAAACTGCTGGAATATGCAATTGCAAGCCGTT
Source organism: Oscillospiraceae bacterium (assembly GCA_017430465.1). Taxonomy (GTDB): domain Bacteria; phylum Bacillota; class Clostridia; order Oscillospirales; family Ruminococcaceae; genus UBA3855. Next base: position 6,719 of record JAFRMZ010000033.1, on the reverse strand, counting down.
ATCATGAAAGCTATCTTCTGCTTCTGGAATATAAAGACAGACATATCGGATTTCAGAATCCGGCAGATAAACTCAAATTATCATAAGGAGAATTATTTTTATGAATATTAAAGACGCAAAAGAACAGATTAAAAATGCGGTTACAGCTTATCTGACAAAAGATGAACTCGGCAGATATGTTATCCCTCCGCATAAGCAAAGACCTGTCTTTCTGATGGGTCCTCCCGGTATCGGCAAAACTGCCATCATGGAGCAGATAGCCTCTGAACTTGGTATCGGTCTGCTTTCCTACTCTATGACACATCATACAAGACAGTCAGCCCTTGGTCTGCCGTTAATCAAGCATACGACCTATCAGGGAAAGGAATATGACGTTTCTGAATATACCATGAGCGAAATTATCGCTTCTGTCTATGATATGATGGAAACTTCCGGCATTCAGAACGGGATTCTCTTTCTGGATGAAATCAACTGCGTTTCTGAAACGCTGACCCCGATTATGCTCCAGTTTCTACAATATAAAGTCTTCGGCAAGCATGAAGTCCCTGCCGGCTGGATTGTCGTCACCGCCGGAAACCCTCCGGAATATAATCACTCCGTCCGTGAATTCGATATTGCCACTTGGGACAGATTAAAGCGTGTTGATATTGAACCCGATTTCGATGCATGGAAAGAATTTGCCTATCTCAGCGGTATGCATAATGCTATCATGACTTATTTGGAAATCAAGAAAGGCAATTTCTACAAAGTCGAAACAACTGTTGACGGAAAAAGCTTCGTCACTGCCAGAGGCTGGGACGATTTGAGCCAGATGCTTCATCTCTATGAACAGCATAAACTTCTTGTAGATGAAAAACTTATCAGCCAGTACATCCAGAACAAACAGATTGCCCGTGATTTTTCAGTTTATTATGATTTATATCTGAAATACAAAAGCGATTATCAGATTCAGGATATTCTTCAGGGCAGGGCTTCCAGCGAAATCAAAGCCAGAGCCAAACGAGCCAAATTTGATGAACGCTATGCACTGCTCGGCCTTCTGCTCAATGCTGTCATGGCTGATATGCGGAAAGCAGTTGAAACAGAAGATATTCTTGCTGAACTCCTGAAACTGCTCAAAGAGAAAAAGCCGTTTCTGTCAACCAATAAAGAAACAGCCATTGCTTCTCTGCATGAATTATATCTCCGTGAAAAACAGGAATATGAAAACGGCATGAATTCCAAGAGCCTCTCACATCAAAAACAGACTCAGCTTATCAAAATTATGTCTCTGCTTCAAAAAGAATCCGAACTGGTGAAGAAATCCTTTTCTGAACAGCCGTTTGAAATCATCAGGAGAGATTTTAACCGGCGTGTTGCGGAATTCCAGCAGACTGCCCAGACAGTTTCTGATTATACTGCCAATATGTTCCGTTTTGGAGACCAGGTTTTTTCCGGCGGTCAGGAACTGACTATTCTTGTGACCGAACTTACCGTAAATCCGTACAGTGCACGGTTTATCAGTGAATACCGTGTAGAAGAATATTTTATTCATGACAAGGAATTATTATTCCATCAGAGACAAGTGGATATTCTTTCCGAAATCAAAAGTCTTGATATGGATGAATAATTTTTTCAGAAATCTGCCTGCCGGAATCTGCTCCGGCAGGCAAAAATATACAAAATTCAACAATAAAATTTTAGTTTCTTTTAACTGCAAAATGCTTGACAAATGCACTTGAATGTGCTATAATAATAAAGCAGTCGGAAATAAGACTGCAAAGAGAATATGCGAGCGTGCTGGAATTGGCAGACAGGCTAGCTTGAGGTGCTAGTGTTGGAAACGACGTGTGGGTTCAAGTCCCGTCGCTCGCACCAATCTCTTTTTTAATTTCATATTCTCTAAGTATGGACAGATGGCTGAGCTGGTCTAAGGCGCACGACTGGAAATCGTGTAAGCGTTAGTAGCGCTTCGAGGGTTCGAATCCCTCTCTGTCCGCTGAAAACTCCCGAAATGGATTCATTTCGGGAGTTTGCTTTTTTGATGGTTATATAAAAACTTTCCGGAACAAAAATTTCCGGAAAGTTTTGTTATATGCTTTTCTTTTGGGAAGTTTCTGGAGCAGAAACCCTTCTGTTCCATGCTTCGATAGCATCCAGCTTGTTGGTATAATGTACAGTATGGCATCCGCAGACAGAACACTGTACAATTTTAGTCTGTTCCCATGATTCTGCCAGATAGGCATCATTTCCGCAGAACGGACATTTTTTGAGTTTTGGTTCATTTCTCATGTCAATAACTCCTTTTGATGTTTTTTCCAGACAGTATTATACAATATTTTTGCAAAAAAGTCAAGATTTACAGAATAAAAAATTTTTGAATGTTAATATACTATAAGCAGGGTGATGCACATGAATCCGCAGAAGACAGAAGTTTTTATACAGAAAGAAAAATATGCTGTCACAGTCCTCCGGCCGGTGCTTGCGCCGGAAGAACAACAAATCCGCCGGAAAGAACTGGAATTTGCTATGAAAATTTTATATCAGCAACAGAAAAAACAGGAACACGATGTCTGAACCGTGTTCCTGTTTTGTTATATTTCCGGTTTTCGGCAGATGATTTTCGTGGCAGAAGGTTCAATCCGATGCTGTTCCAGAATCAGTGTATTGATTTTGTCAGCACGTATCATACCGCCGGAAGGATTCTTTACACTCTCAATATCAGAGACAATATCCAAATCAACAGTAGAATATTCAAAAGCCAGTGTCGTATTGATTAATTTACAGTTCTGCATGACGAGATTTTCCATATAACAGAACCCTTGTTCGCTTTCTATTGTACAATTGATAAATGTGATATTTTTTGAGTTCCAGCCGATGTATTTTCCCGAAATATAAGAATCATAGACAGTGACATTCTCGCAGTTCCAGAAAGCATCCCGACCAAGAATTTTGGCATTCCGGATTTCTGCATTCCGGATGGAATCAAACGAATAGTTTCCTTTCAGTGTCAGATAATTGATTTCCACATTCCGGCAGTTTTTTGCAAAATAATCGCCCGATGCTGTCACCTGCCGAAGCTGTACACCATTGTTTTCCCAAAGCGTTTCTTCGGCATGAGGCAAGCTGACATTTTTCAGAAACACACTGTCACATTTCCGGAATGCTTTCGGTGCGCTGAACAGCGAATCTGTAATTTCAATATCATTGGTATACCAGAAACCCGCACGGGCATCTTCTTCAATGATGCAGTCCTGCAAACGGCAGTTCTTACTGTACCAGACAGGATATTTGCTCCGGAAGATACAGCCGTAGATTTCCATGTTCTGGCTATGCTTGAGTGGTGATTCGCCGGTTTCAAAAATCGTATCAAAAATAAGCAGATTTTCAGCATTGTACAAGGCTCTTTCTGTATTGAAAATTCTTTGATGGACTTCGTGATAAGTCATAATAAAAATTCATCTCCTGATTTTTTGTGATTTTCTCAATTATAGCATGACTTGAAAAATCTGTCAAGTAAGACTTGACAGATTCCGGATTCTGTAGTATTATCAGTCCTGAAAATTTTGAAATTTTTTTCATTTTTTATGTCACATTCCGAAGCATTCCGGAAATGTTCTTAATGAAAGCAGAAATTATGCATAGTTTACAGGCTTTATCATCAAGAGGAGGGGACACAGCATGACAGAACCGGAACTGCGTTCACTGCTCAGAAAATCAAAAAAAGACGGCCACAGAGCCGTTTTTGACCAGTACAGCAATTATGTGTATGCTGTTGTCTACAGCAAGCTCCGTAACTGCGCCAAACGTGAAGATATTGATGATACTGTCAGCGATATTTTTGCGGAAATCTTTCAGAATCTTGATGCCGGCAGAGAAGGAAGCCTGCAAGGCTATATCAGCATTGTCGCCAAAAGAATGGCTGTCAAGGCATTCTATCGGCTTTCCGGAATATCCGGCAGAACGATTTCCCTTGATGAAGAAAATGCACCGGAAATCGCTTCTGAACAGAATATCGAACAGGAATATGAGAAAAAACTTATCCGCACAAAACTGCTTGAAAATATTGACAAGCTCGGCGAACCGGATGCAACTATCATTATGCAGAAATATTTCTGCCGGAAATCCGCCGGACAGATTGCCGATATGCTCTCGATGAGTGCTTCTGCTGTCCGCAAACGCAGTGAACGTGCTGTCAAACGCCTGAAACAAATGCTTTCCGAGGAGGAATTGCTATGAACCAGAAACACGAGTTGGAAGAATTATTCTCTGTACTGGAAGATACTGACGAGGAAACCCTTCTGCATATTGCAGAACATTATCCCTTAGCAGATAAAAAACAGATTGAGGAGGTATTCGCCATGAGTGAAAAGAAATATCAGGCCGGAACTGATTTTATCAATCCGGCAGAAGAAGAAACTTATGAAGTGCAGATTGTCAAGCATACAGGCTGGTATAAGACTGTTATCGGTGCAGTGGCATGTCTGGCGGTAACGGTTGGCGCAGTCGGGGCTGTCGCTAAGATAAAGCCCGTTCAGCCCGAACCGGATTTCTCCGTTGCGGAAGTCGCTGAAAGTATTACAGAAACTCAGCCTGAAACAACCAGAGAAACAAAAATTTCAGAAACATCCCGAAAACATTCCGAAACAACCATCAATGCCGTTCAGAATACAGAAACGCCTGCTGAAACGGTGATGACTGCCGTATCGGAAACAATTCCGGCAGTTGTCACGACAGCGGTACAATCGCAGACTGTTGCTAAAACAACCCGAATCACCACGACACAGACCGTTCCGGAAGTCATTCCGGAAGAAATTTCTGCTCCCGAACCTGAAAAACAGTATATTCCGGAAGCTGTTGTGGAAATGATTCCCGAAACTGTCGAAAATCAGCCTCTACCGGAAACTCCGCAGGAAACAGAAACATCAGAAGAAATTCAGCAGGAAATCCAGCCGGAAACTTTTGAAACAAGACCATTGCAGACTTTTATAAACGGCTGTTATCTCGATTATGAAGTTCTGACAAATCAATTCTCCGGATTTCGGATTGTGTTCGTCAAAAATTCGCACAACGGAAAAGACAGTTATTCCCTTTATCCGGAAAACATTCCGCAGGAAATTGAAACATGTCCTGAACGATACATTCCCTCATGGCTTCCGGAGGGCTACACTCTGAATGAAGCAAGTTTCTATGATAATGTCAATGAACCTGACCCCACAAGAATCAGATTTTATGTCAATGACAATCAGAAAGCAATTGTTTTCAAGGAATATAATACCCTTGCGAGAAATCTCTATCCGCTGACAGAACGGGATTCCGTTCAGGAAATTCTTGATGAATTCCAGTCAGTTGCCATCAGCGGAAATTATGGCTATATCCGGACAGAATCCAATGTCAATCGAAGTGCAATGTCTTTCTATACCGGAACGGATTATCTCCCTGAGCAGGTCACTATTCTGGAATGGGTTGACGGAAATTATGAATTCCAGCTTTACGGCGAAGATATTTCCGCAGAGGAACTCATCAGAATGGCAGAATCCGTTCAGCCGGAATAAGTATTAAAAATCAAGAGATTACCAGAAACTTTCTAACTAATACAGAAAACACCGCCGGAACGCTCCGGCGGTGTTTTTTCATATCAGAATTCTTTTACGGCAAGCCACTGACTGCTTTTCCGGAACAAAATCACACCTGCTGTTATCAGAATTACCAGCAAAATGCCGAGCACAACAGGGAGTCCGGCAGAAGTGACTGTCTGCTTGACAGAATCAGGAACTTTTTCCAGAATGATTCCCAGAAATCCCATTAGCCCGAATGAAACGGATACATAACCAGAGGCTTTTACAGCAGAATACTTTATCGAAAAGGCTATCAGGCAGACTCCAATCATCCATACAAAAATAGTACTTACTGCCACAAGACAAAGCATTTCAATCAACAGGGAAATCTGAAAGATACCTGCCATGAGGGAAGTTATCATCACGCCAAGAAAAGCTGTTGTGATATAAACCAGAGTCGCAAGCGCATGAAAAAGGTATTTGCTTTTCAGATAGGTCATTCTGCTGACGGGTGTTGTGAACGCATACAGCGGATAATTGCTCTGTTCATCCCAGACAAGAGAGTTCATCAGCAATGCCAGCGAAAAGAAACTGCTGATTAATACAGGCACAAAAATGAATATCTGGAATTCTTCCGTAGCGGTATGACTTGCATAGACAATTAGTGCAAAGAGAAGCGGAAGAATCATCAGAAAAAAGCCGGTTCTTCTGGTATTATAAAAATCTTTGAGTAATAAGCCTTTCATAAAATTACAGCTCCTTTCGTTCCGTCCAGCGGAAACTCATAAAGAACATCCAGATTGTCAGAAGCAGAAGCACTCCGCCGATAGATACAGAACCCCACAAGGCGAAAGAATTCAGGCTGGAATCCGTCATAGCTGATAAAAATCCGCTGGAAATGACAATTACAGTAATCATGACAAAAGCCATTCCCATCACCATAATAATTCTTGTTTTGCTGATGTTGAATTTCATATTGAGCGAAATCACCCATGTGCCGAATATCATTGAAACCAGAAATTCAATACCCGAATAGCATACAAGCCAGATAACATCATGCGTATTAGGAAGATAACCGTTTATCAGGGCAAATGCCAGAATCAGAATATCACCAATCAGAACTGCTCCGGCAGTATTGAAAATATGAAACAGATATTTTTCCTGAATATAAGTTTTTCTTGT
>JAFRMZ010000298.1 GCA_017430465.1 Oscillospiraceae bacterium | reverse complement strand
CGGAGAATGGATATGTCCGCAAACACATTCTACCGCCGTGTGCGTGAGTATGAACTCCGTCACGGCATCACCGAGCAGACCTCAGCTTGACTGTCAGACGAACTGAAAAGCCCCACAGCGCCGTTCACCACCGCAGAGCGGAAAACTAACCGCTGAAAAGAAAAAGCCCTCAGAAACGCTTACAGAGCGTTTCCGAGAGCTTGCGGTTATTCAGTTCCAATAGGGTTTGTGCCTGTTGTGGTATGCTCCACAATTCTGATTATGACTTATGCGGAACGGAAAACGGGTGCGCCAGTAGGCTATAGATTATAAGAACGATTATTTTGAAAATGAGTCGGAAGTTAGTTTTTATAAGCGATATTAAAATCTTCACCATCATTCAGGTTATCAAATAGTTCCAACAATCCATTTTGACCGTGAATCTCCATCCATTCGCTGACTTCATGTTTTGCATTTACATAACGAAAACGCCTGTCATCACTGGTACCTGCATAAAATTCAGCGGGAGTATCCATTTCTTCAAGTGGAATTGCATTTTTACCGTTATTTGTTTTCTCTTTCCACACTTCCTGACTGTATTGTTCACGGTAGTCGTTTTGCATGGCAAGCCCTTCATCGAACCAGGGTGGGATGTTTTTCAGAGCTTTTTTGTTAAGACGGGTGTGCAATTCTGCATGAGTGAGTTCATGAGCGAGTATGTCAGCATTACAAAACTCATCAGAAATTACAATATAGTTTTTCTTTGAAGGAAACAACAGAGTTTTGGTATCATGATCTCCACCGAGCTTTGAAAGCAGTTGTTTGTCATCACAAAAAACAATGATCGTATCCTCTGCATACTGCATTTCGCCAAAAAACTCAGTATCACGAGTTACCGCATCATCTGTAACTCGTATAATATCGTCTGTATTCCCTGAATAGCCATTGTTCACATATATGTTTTCCGATATTTTTACAAAAGAGTTTCGGTAAGGTACTGACATACGGTATCCGTCGGGTGTGAACTGAAAGAAATATACGACTGCCAACAGCATCAAAAGTAATATTGCGATGATACTGCATAAAACTATTTTCTTTTTCTTCTTTACCATGTTCAATTCTCCTTGATTTCAGTATTGTCCATACATCTTGTCAGTCAGAATTCTCTTTTCTCATATATTTTTACAGAAAGCTTCCAAGAGAATGTATACAGTAACAAAATCACGCCTGCAGCGATAAATGGCAAATAAGCTGTTATTCCTGAACTTGAAGTCTTTACTACGCCGTCACTGCCGAACCAATTCATAAGCAATCCACCAGAGCCACCGAGCAGTCCACCCCATATCAATGAAAGAATCTTCCCGTTAGCGGTTCCGAATCGCAGGTCTATCGGTGTAGAAATTGAAGGGATAAGCAAACCGGTTCCCAACCCCAGTAGCACTATGAATGCAAGATTATGGAAATCAAAGTCTCTCTTGAGTGAGGTCGCAACTGTATAAAATATCCCCGAAACCAATGCAGAGCAGCCGCACAAGACAAGAGTCATGATATATTTTGCCGATACAATTTCACTGCGACTGTATGGTAATGCCAACGAGAACTGCTGCCACTTACTGTTCTCATCGCATGAAAGCACTGATCTTGGAAATATCCCTGCGACCAACGGAAGAAGCAACAACATGAACCGCATATTATCCAAAAATCCGAATCCCAATACTCCTACTGCAAAAAACAGCATCATTTTAAAATTGCTCATTCCAGTGATCGAGTACCATTCTTTAATTAGTAAGCCTTTCATATTACTGCGCCTCCTTTCTTTCTTTTGCCATAAATATGAACAGGTCTTCTATTCCGATCTGCGAAAGTTCAAAATTAGAAGGTACAAGCTGTCTGTCAACAATCGCTTCTGCACCATAGTTCGTTATCTTACTGCCCATTATTGCCGATTGGTCAAGTTCAGCAAGCTTTTCGGGCGAAGTGTGAAGAAGTCCGTAGCGTTCAAGCAATGTATCTTTTTCCTCACAGAGCATCAGTTTGCCTTTATGCAGAAAAGCAATATAATCACATAACTTTTCGAGATCGCTCACTATGTGAGAAGAAATGAGTATCGAGTGCGATTCGTCCCGTGTGTAGTCGCCAAGCAAGTCAATCAGCTCATCACGAACCAATGGATCAAGACCGCTGGTAGGTTCATCAAGGATAAGCAGTTTCGCATTATGCGAAAGTGCTGCTGCAAGCCCGGCGCGAATTTTCATACCTTTTGAAAAATCTCCGAAAGCTTTGTTTTTCGGTAAATCAAAGCGTTTCAGATAATCTTCAAATAACCTACCGTCCCAATCATTATAGCTATTTGCAAGAACTTTACCTATCTGTGGAAGTCGCATCATCGACGGAAACCCAACATCATCGAGTACTACCCCAATGTCATTCTTAACAGTACCCTGATTTGCATTGCCGTTCATTTCTGTGCCTAATACTTTTATGCTCCCTCTGTCAGAGTGCGTTATACCGAGCATTGTCTTTATTATCGTAGATTTTCCTGCGCCATTTTCGCCGATAAGTCCGAGTACACAGCCCTGCGGCAGCGTGAAAGAGATTTTGTCGAGCGTAAAACCCTTGTATTTCTTTGTCAGCTCATTGATTTCGATTGCGTTCATGGTCTTTCCTCCCATCAATCTGTCAGTTCAAGCATTTCGGCAATGTCCTGCTTCGTGATACCGCAGCTTGCCGCAAGGCGCATGATCTCATCGATCATACAAGAGAAAAACAGCCACCGCCAAATAGTGATGCTCCCCACCCTGCACCTGACATTGTCATAAAACCGCCAACAAAGAAAATACCAATGCCAAGAAATATACCAACACCATAAAAAAGTCCAATTGCCATATCGTACT
>JAFRMZ010000297.1 GCA_017430465.1 Oscillospiraceae bacterium | reverse complement strand
GTCATGAAGATGATATATGCTGAACCGATAAAAGACAAAATCAGCACGGGATACCATGCCCGCCTTAATGCAAGTTTCCAGTTCCATAGGCCGGTATTCAGACGATGGAAAACAGCTATTATCCCCAGCCAAAACAGAAAGAATACAAGCAGATTTCCTACCGATTCCAGAAAATATCTCCAAGCCATAGCTATCTCCTTATGATTTTAATAATAATTAAAATAAGCTGTACAAGCTCCGAAACAGGTTCTGCCAGCATTATCATTCCGATAATTATCAGAAATAGAGGGTCTGTGATTTGCTTTCTTCGTGCTTTTTTCCGTTCTGTTTCCAGTGCGGATATTTTCCGGAGCAGAATCTCTTTCTGTTTTTTGCGGAGCTGTTTCCTGTGCAGTTTCCGCCGTTTTTTGAGCGTCATAGATGCAGGGAAATTTCCTGTCCGGTATGCTGATACTGTTCGAGTTCGACACCCGTCATGCGGAACATCATTTCAGATGCTTTTGTGGCATCAGAATCGGCGTACTTGTTTTCCGCATAGATGACTTTCTTAATGCCTGACTGAATGATAGCTTTTGCGCATTCATTGCACGGGAACAGCGTGACATACAGTGTACAGCCTTTCAGGCTGACAGAAGCACTGTTCAGAATGGCATTTAATTCCGCATGGCAGACAAACGGATATTTTGTATCCAGAAAACTGCCTTCCCGTTCCCACGGCATATCATCATCATTGCATCCGGTCGGCATTCCGTTATAGCCGACAGAAACAATTTTCTTTTCTTTGTTGACGATACATGCGCCGACCTGCGTGTTATTGTCTTTGCTTCTCTGCGCCGAAAGCATAGCGATTCCCATGAAATAGGCATCCCAGTGAATATAGTTTTCACGTTTCATAATAAGATATTATCCTCCTGATATTCCAGCAAGATTCCGTTCCTGCTGATTCTTGTTTTTTGAGATTGCACAAAATCATGCTTTTGTGCAACTTGTTCCGATACAATCGCAAACGGACAGGCATTCGGAAGTTTCTGACCAGTCAGAATTTCCTGATAAGATGCTGTTTCGTCCGCAATTTCGGGTTCTGTCTGAATGGTCAGCACCGGAACGGATTCCCAGAGTTTGCAGGCAATTTCACGGATAATCTGCATTTTCTTCGGAATACAGACGTTCCCGAAGAAAAATTCGCCGGAAAACAGTTCCGATTCCGGAATGATGATTTCAAATGTAAATTCTTCCCTGACGGGATACCGATTCAGCCAGAAACCACGCACTTCTGAAAAATCATCCGAAGAAAAAAGCATTTGCTGATAATCACGGCTGACATGTTCCGCATCTCCGAGACGGAAATCCTGTTCTAATTTTTTCTGATTCCATGCAAGAATCTTCTGCAAATCCTCCTGTTCGGAATGCCAGTAACCGCTTTTGAAAGGCAGTCCGGCAAGTTCGAGTGCACTGTAAAAGTTCTGCATAAAGCCGGCATAAATTTCTTTTCTGGAAAATTCCAGCGATAAGGAAAAATAAGCCGGCATGACTCAGAACCCTTCCGATATATCCGGAACGGATGGTGCAGGAATATCCGGAATATCGGGAACGTCCGGAACATCAGGCACTTCCGGCGCATCCGGAACAGCGGGGACATCCGGTACATCAGGAACATCAGGAGTTTCCGGTGCAGTCTCCTGATTCTGACTTTCAGTTTGCTTGAGAATATCCAGCACTTCGGAATTTTTGATTTCTTTCGGAGCTTCAGGGGCTTTAAGAGCATCCGGCACTTCGGGAGCGAGCATATCTTCCGGCATTTCCGGCAGGGCGAGTTCCTCGATAATTTCCGGAGGAAGTTCCAGATACATTTCTTCTTCGGTGAGTGCGCCTTCTATCTTGAGCTGTTTGTTGGGAATGCGTTTGAGCGGAGCATAGATAAACTGTTTACAAGACTGTGTTTCTTCCATAAGACCCTGTTTTTCGCACAGAATCTTTCCGCCGTCTTTCGTGCGCTTGCCAAACTGGCAGTAACTGCATGATGGTGCAATGTTTTTATCAAAATAATACGTCTTTTTTTTGAAAATATCGAATAAGCCCATAAATATTCACCTCATTGTTAAATTCTATTCACAGTCAGGACATGATTACTCTATCTTAGTATAACATATTTTCAGTTATTTGTCCAGTAGTTTCCGCAAAAAGAAAAATTTCTTTTTATCATTTCGATAGACGAAAAGCATCAATTTTGTACAAATTCCACAAATATTCTGTTGAATGTTAGTCTAGTTTACGAATAGATTTTTTTTTCGCTTCATGTTATAATATCCTTAAGCGTGTTAGAAATCTGTCAAAGGGGTTCTCACGCAATTCAAATCAGGAGGTTATTCAAAAATGGCTACAAAAACAACTGTTCCGTTCAAAGGTACTGCTGAACAGGAAGCAAAGCTCCGTGAAGTCATCAACGCACACCGTGATGACCCCGGTGCACTGATGCCTGTATTACAGCAGGCGCAGGAAATTTATGGCTATCTGCCTATCGAAGTGCAGAAAATTATTTCTGACGAAATGAGCATTCCGCTCGAAAAAATTTATGGTGTTGTCACATTTTACGCACAGTTCTCACTGTATCCGAAGGGTAAATATAACATTTCTGTCTGTCTTGGTACAGCCTGCTATGTCAAAGGCTCCGGCGATATTTATGACAAGCTTCAGGAAATTCTGGGAATTGGTGACGGCGAGTGTACCGCTGACGGCAAATTCTCTCTCGAAGCCTGCCGCTGCATCGGTGCATGTGGTCTTGCACCTGTTCTGACTGTCAATGAAGATGTCTATGGCCGTCTGACTACAGATAAGGTAAAAGAAATTCTTGATAAATACGAGTAATGCAAATTACATACAAGGAGGAATTTATACATGAAGTCTTTGCAGGAAATTCAGCAGATTTGTGAAACCATGCACCCTGAGCTGGAACTTCGTCACGAAGGTTCTACAGAAGCAAAGAGCAAATATGAAAAACATGTGCTCATTTGTGGCGGTACAGGCTGTACTTCTTCCGGTTCTGCGGCAATTGCCGAAACTCTGGAAAAAGAACTTGTCGCAAATGGTCTGGAAGAAAAAATTCAGGTTGTCAAGACCGGCTGTTTCGGTCTCTGTGCACTTGGCCCGATTATGATTGTCTATCCGGAAGGTACATTCTATTCCAGAATCAAGGCAAAACACGTTCCCCAGATTGTAAAAGAACATCTTATCGAAGGCAATCCGGTCAAGGAACTGCTCTATGATGAAACTGTTACTGATGAGGGCATCAAGTCCCTGAACGAAACCAGTTTCTATAAGAAACAGCACCGTGTGGCTCTGAGAAACTGCGGTGTTATCAATCCCGAAAATATTGACGAATATATCGCAAGAGATGGTTATAAGGCTCTTGCAAAAGTAATTAAAGAAATGACTCCGGAAGATGTCATTCAGACAATTCTGGATTCCGGCCTGAGAGGCAGAGGCGGCGGCGGTTTCCCCACCGGTATGAAGTGGAAACTCGCCAGAACCATCGTTCCCGATGCTGACCAGAAATATGTATGCTGCAATGCTGACGAAGGAGACCCCGGTGCATTCATGGACAGAAGCGTGCTCGAAGGCGACCCGCATGTTGTTCTGGAAGCCATGTCCATTGCCGGCTATGCTATCGGTGCAACACAAGGCTATATCTACGTTCGTGCAGAATATCCGATTGCTGTCGAAAGACTGAAAATCGCTATCCAGCAGGCTCGTGAATACGGCACACTCGGCAAGAACATCTTCGGTTCTGATTTCAGCTTTGATATTGACCTGAGACTTGGTGCAGGCGCATTCGTATGCGGCGAAGAAACTGCCCTGATGACTTCTATCGAAGGCAACAGAGGCGAACCCCGTCCCCGTCCTCCGTTCCCTGCTGAAAAAGGTCTGTATAAGAAGCCTACTATCCTGAACAACGTTGAAACCTATGCTAACGTTCCGCAGATTATCCTGAACGGTGCGCAGTGGTTTGCTTCTATGGGTACTGAAAAATCCAAGGGTACAAAAGTATTCGCTCTCGGCGGTAAAATCAAGAACACTGGCCTTGTAGAAGTTCCGATGGGTACTACTCTCCGTGAAGTTATTGAAGAAATCGGCGGCGGTATCCCGAACGGCAAAAAGTTCAAGGCAGCCCAGACAGGCGGTCCTTCCGGCGGATGCATCTCCCCTGAAAACTATGATGTTCCGATTGACTATGACAACCTGATTTCCATCGGTTCTATGATGGGTTCGGGCGGTCTCATCGTTATGGACGAAGACAACTGCATGGTTGACATCGCAAAATTCTTCCTCGAATTCACTGTTGATGAATCCTGCGGTAAATGTACTCCCTGCCGTATCGGTACAAAGCGCATGTATGAAATGCTTGACAAAATCACAAAGGGTCAGGCAGAACTTGCAGATTTGGACAAGCTCGAAGAACTTTGTTATTATATCAAGGCAAATTCTCTCTGCGGTCTGGGTCAGACAGCTCCGAACCCTGTACTTTCCACGCTCAAGAATTTCCGTCATGAATATGAAGCTCACGTTCTGGCTAAGAAATGTCCTGCCGGTGTCTGCAAAGACCTGCTTCAGTTTGAAGTTAACCCCGAAAAGTGTGTTGGATGCGGACTTTGTGCAAAGAACTGTCCGGTTCAGGCAATTTCTCAGGGCGACTACATCGCACCCGGCAAGAAGCGTGCTGCATTTGTCATTGATTCTTCCAAGTGCATCAAGTGCGGTGTCTGCATGAGCAACTGCCGTCCGAACGCTATCACCAGAGGCTAATCAGAATAGGAGGAACTACTAATCATGGCTGATATTAATGTAAAAATCAATGGTATTGCGGTGACTGTTCCCAAGGGTACTACCGTTCTGGAAGCCGCACACAAAGCAGGTATCGACATTCCGACATTCTGCTACATGAAAGAAATCAACGAAATCGGTGCTTGCCGTATCTGTATGGTGGAAATCAACGAAGGCAGAGGCTTCCGCATGGTTGCCGCCTGCGTCTATCCGCTGGCATTTGACGGCACGGAAATCCTGACCAACTCTCCGAAGGTTATGGATTCCAGAAGAAAAACTCTAGAACTGATTCTTTCCACACATGACAAGAAGTGCTTATCCTGCGTCAGAAGCGGAAACTGCGAATTGCAGTCTCTCTGCAATGAAATGGGTATCGACCAAGAAGATGCCTATGAAGGCGAAAAGCATGTCTATGAAATCGACAATTCTGCTGTTCACATGTACAGAGACAACAACAAATGCATTCTGTGCCGCCGCTGTGTCGCTGTCTGCGAAAAATGGCAGGGTGTTGGCGTTATCGGCGCAAACGAAAGAGGTTTCAAGACCTTTATCGGCAGTGCATTCGAGATGGGTCTCGGCGAAACAAGCTGTGTTTCCTGCGGTCAGTGTATTGCAGTATGTCCGGTAGGCGCACTTTCTGAAAAAGATTACACCAATGCTGTTTTCAAGGCAATTGCTGACCCTGACAAGTTTGTGATTGTACAGACTGCTCCGGCTGTCCGTGCTGCTCTCGGTGAAGAATTCGGCTATCCGATTGGCACAAATGTAGAAGGCAAGATGGCTGCTGCTCTGCACCGTCTGGGATTCGACAATATATTCGATACCGACTGGGCTGCTGACCTGACCATCATGGAAGAAGCTACCGAATTCGTTGACAGATTCAAAAACGGCGGAAAGCTCCCGATGATGACTTCCTGTTCTCCCGGCTGGGTTAAGTACTGCGAACATTACTTCCCTGACCTGATTGATAATCTTTCTTCCTGCAAGTCTCCTCACCAGATGCTCGGCGCAATGGCTAAGACTTATTATGCTGAAAAAATCGGCAAGAAGCCGGAAGATATTATCGTTGTCAGTGTCATGCCGTGTACTGCCAAGAAGTTCGAGTGCCAGCGTGAAGACCAGAATGCCGCAGGCGTTCCGGATGTAGATTATGTTATCACTACCAGAGAACTTGCCAGAATGATTCGCCGTGCAGGTTTGAAGTTCACTTCCCTGCCCGATGAAGATTTTGATAATCCGCTTGGTCTTTCTTCCGGTGCTGGCGACATCTTCGGTGCAACCGGCGGTGTGATGGAAGCAGCTCTCAGAACAGCTTACTGCTGGCTGACAGGCAAGGAAGATGAAGTTGTTGAATTCAAGGAACTCCGTGGTACTGACGGCATCAAGCGTTCTGAAATCGACATTGACGGCACAAAGATTCGTGTTGCAGTAGCATCCGGTCTTGCCAATGCCGGCGAACTGCTCCGCAGAGTACAGAGTGGTGAAGAAAAAGTCGATTTCATTGAAATCATGGCTTGTCCCGGCGGATGTGTCAACGGTGGCGGTCAGCCTCAGCAGCCTGCAAGTGTTCGCAATTTTGAAGATTTGCGTGTACTCCGTGCAAAGGCTCTCTATGATGAAGATGCTAACAAGGAACTGCGTCTGTCTCATCTGAATAAGGACATCAAGGCTCTGTATGAAGAATATCTCGGCAGACCCGGCGGACACAAGTCCCATAACACACTGCACACCACTTATGTGAAGCGCAGCATCAACTAAAATTGTTTTGTCCGTCTGTTTTACAGATGACAAACCATAAAATCATCCTTTCCGGAAAGCCGTACTGTTCTGATACAGTACGGCTTTTCTAATCTGATGCGAAATCAAAACAAAAAGCCTGACTTCCGGAATCCGGAAATCAGGCCGATGTTTTATGATTAGTTGTATTTTTCAAGCAACTGCTGAACTTTTTCGTGAGGGTCAATCACCGTGCTGATAGATACATCATGATTGATAGAAGCAATAAAATAAGCCACATATTTGGAAACATCCACGGAATTGAACCATTCACGCTGAAGCAGTTCCGGCGGACAATATGTCAGATTTGTGCCGAATACACCACTGATATAGCCATCTGCATAAGCCTTGTCGAATGTCTCCAGACCGTTTGTAAAAATAGAATATGTCGCATAGGCAAAAATTCTTCTTGCTTTGCGCTTTTTCAGTTCATAAGCAATGTCAAGCACGGACTGTCCGGAAGAAATAATATCATCCGCAATGAAAATATCCTTACCCTCTACAGAGTTTCCGAGATATTCATGAGCGACAATGGGGTTTCTGCCGTTGACAATCTTCGAGTAATCACGTCTCTTGTAGAACATGCCGAGGTCAACACCGAGTTCAGAAGCATAGAACATGTTTCTGTTGAGTGCACCTTCATCAGGGCTTACTACCATGAACTTATCTTTTGTGATGTGGAAATCCTTGATATTATGGAACATAGCCTTCAGTACCTGATAGGACGGAATCACATTGTCAAAGCCCATCAGCGGAACAGCGTTCTGTACTCTGGGGTCGTGTGCATCGAATGCAACGATATTGGAAACGCCCATTCTTTCGAGTTCCTGCAAAGCAACAGCGCAGTCAAGAGATTCCCGATAATTTCTTCTGTGCTGACGACCGCCGTACAGATTCGGCATAATCACGTTGATTCGGTGTGCTTTGCCTCCTGCTGCCTGAATGATACGCTTTAAATCCTGAAAATGGTCATCCGGAGACATTGCATTTTCTTTTCCGAAATAAGTATAGGTACAGCTATAATTGCCCATATCTGTGATAATAAACAAGTCCTTGCCTCTCACTGTAGACTTGATTAATCCCTTTCCGTCACCGGATGCAAAGCGGGGGCATTCGCTTTCCAGAATAAAAGAATCTGTTTCAAATCCGCCCTTGATTGCCCACTTGACAAGATAATCATCAATTTTCTTGCCGAGTTCCTTTGCATTGTCCATGACGATTAAGCCGAGGGGGGCAACATTGTTCTTATGATTGAATAAAATTTCATTTTTTTCCATTTCGCTCATTACATTTTACCTCACAAAAAATTATTTACAGAATTTATCAATATATCTGTCAATGTCCTCAGAGATGATTTCTTTTGCACTGTCAGCATTTTCCACTTCATTGACGGCAGTGGTTTTATTTTCAAGCTCTTTGTAAACACGGAAGAAATGCGACATTTCCTCAAAAATATGCTTCGGAAGCTCGTCAATGCTGTGATAGCAGTTATAATTCGGGTCATCGAACGGAATCGCAATAATTTTATCATCATGCTTGCCGTTGTCAATCATACGGATAACACCAATCGGATAGCATCTTACAAGTGTCATCGGATACAATGCCTCGGAGCAGATAACAAGTACATCCAGCGGGTCGGAGTCATCTGCATAAGTACGGGGAATCAGGCCGTAATTTGCCGGATAATGCGTGGATGTATGCAGAATTCTGTCCAGTTTCATGAAACCGGTTTCCTTATCGAGTTCATACTTGATTTTACTGCCCTTGGGGATTTCAATCACGGCGACAAAATCGTCCGGACTGATGCGCTTCGGGCTGATATTATGCCAGATATTCATAAAAAAACACCTCATCGTGTGGAGTATATAAAAATTATACCATGATTCCGGCGGTTTGTCAATGCTTATTGCCGAAAAATAAAAAATTGTCGTTTTTTTCACAAAATCAACAGGAATTATGCATGATTCATGTGAAAAAAGCGAAAGAGGAGCAGACTGCTCCCCTTTCCGGAATTATTTTTTCAGATATTTGTCCATGATATTGCAGAAATCAAATGTTGCGAAATAATCTGCCGGAGTTTCTGCACGGCGAATCATTTTGACAGAACCGTCTTCGCAAAGAAGCAGTTCCGCAGAACGGAGTTTTCCGTTATAGTTATAGCCCATTGAGAAGCCATGCGCACCGGTATCGTGAATTACGAGCAAATCGCCGATTTCAACCGGAGGAAGCATTCTGTCAACTGCGAATTTATCGTTATTTTCGCACAGACCGCCTGTCACGTCGCATTTATAAGTACAGGGTTCATTTTCCTTGCCGAGCACTGTAATGTGATGATATGCCCCATATATTGCCGGACGCATCAGATTTGCAGCGCAGGCATCCACACCGACATATTCTTTGTAGATATGCTTCTTGTGGAGCACTCTTGTAACAAGATGTCCGTAAGGTGCAGCCATGAAACGCCCCATTTCCGTAAAAATTGCCACATCCCCCATACCGGCCGGAACAAGAATTTCATCAAACACCTTGTGAACGCCTTCTCCGATGGCAAGAATATCGTTCGGAATCTGGTCGGGATGATAGGCTACACCTACACCGCCGGACAGATTGATAAACTTAATCTCTGCACCGGTTTCATTTTTCAAATCTACAGCGAGCTGAAACAATTGCTTTGCCAGTGTCGGATAATATGCATTTGTCAGCGTACTGGATGCCAGAAACGCATGAATGCCGAAATATTTTGCACCTTTTGCTTTCAGCATTCTAAACCCCTCGAACATCTGTTCACGGGTAAAGCCATATTTCGCATCTTCGGGGCTGTCCATAATTTCAGTCGAAATTGTAAACTTTCCGCCTGCATTGAAACGACAGCAGATAGTTTCCGGAATGCCGGTCAGCTTTTCCAGATATTCAATATGTGTAATATCATCCAGATTGATATATGCGCCCAGCTTGTAAGCAAGCTCATAATCCTGCGCCGGTGTTACGTTTGAGGAAAACATAATATCATGACCGGAGAATCCGCAGGCATCACTCATTTCAAGTTCTGTAAAGCTGGAACAGTCCACACCGCATCCCTCCTCCTGAAAAATTTTCAGCAGAAACGGATTCGGCGTTGCTTTCACTGCAAAATATTCTCTGAAGCCCTTGTTCCATGAGAATGCTTTTTTTACCAGACGGGCATTTTCACGGATGCCTTTTTCATCATAGATATGAAACGGCGTAGGATAAGTCTTTGCGATTTCCTCCGCCTGTTCTTTTGTGAGAAACGGAATTTTCGGATTTTTCTGATTCATATCAATTCAAGCTCCTTCTTGTTTTAATCTGAAATTTATGTTATTATTTTATCATATTTTATCGTTTTTGTCAATACTCTGTAACGTTCCTGCTCGGAAATCCCACTTCCGGAATGAAGGGGGTGAATCCTTTGGAAGATAATGAAATTCTGGAATTATTCTATCAGCATGATGAACATGCCCTGCAGGAAATTGCTTCTAAATACGGCGCAAAACTGAAACGCTTTGCAATGCATTTTCTCGGAAACGAACCGGATGCAGAAGAATGTCTCAATGATGTGTATTTCAAAGCATGGAATGCGATTCCTATCCGGAAACCCGAACATCTTTCCGCCTATCTTATGCAGATTTGCCGGTATACTGCTTTCAGCATGATTGACCGTCAGTCTGCGCAAAAACGAAATGCTGTGCTTGTCGAACTGACAAACGAAATGGAACAGTGTATTCCCGATGTTTCCGCACCGGAACAGCAGACTGAACTGTCCGAACTTCTCAGCGAATTTTTGAAAACGCTTTCCAAAGAAAAAAGAATTTTATTTGTCCGCCGATACTGGTACGGCGACAGCATCCGTGAAATTGCAGAAGCTTTTCACTGGCAGGAATCCAGAGTCAAGACCAACCTGTTCCGCATCAGAAAAAAATTAGAATTATTTCTTAAAAGAAAGGGGTTTTTTATATGAATGGAAAAGATTTGCTGAACGCAATGACGGAGATTAATCAAGAATTTATCGAAGAAGCGGAATTTTCAGAAATCCGGATACATCCGAATAAAAAAAGAAATATTATCCGGACAGTTTCAGCCATTGTTGCTGTCGCTGTCATGGGAGTGACAGCAGGGGCAGTTTCCGAAGTATTCACACACCGTGAAACGGTGGAAAACTGGCTTTCCGGAGATTCCAGACAACAGCTCGAAGAACAGGGGCTTGTCTCAAACTATATCGCCGAAAACGAATATTTCCGCATGACACTTGAAACTATCCTGAATGACGGTTTCACTCTCTATCTGATTGCCACGCTTGAACCGCTTGACGAAACAGCTCAGGAATTCTTGCAGGAAAATGGCTCTTTCACGCTGAATTCTGATTTTTATGATGCCGATACCGGTGAAATGATGCACTATCACGGAAGCGCAGGCTTTCATGTCGAAAACGGAAAAAATCTTATCGAATTCCAGTACGGCATTGAGTCGGAAAATATCAGCCGTTCCGCAGAAATCGCCTTTTCCCTGTCAGAAAAGCACTATCCGGATAAAAATTATCTGATGGAGGGTTTGACAATTCCGATTGACCTCGCACCGAATCTGAAAGTACTTGAATTTCAATCAGAATCCGGCGAAAGCGTTTATTTGTCGCCGTTTGAACTATACTCCAGAACGCAGGATTGCATGACCACCCCTATCAGCAGAATCTGTCTTGTAAAGAAAAACGGCTTCCGTATCGAGATTGATGATGATTTTGAGCTTTCCGGACTTTCTTCCAAAGGCGGTGCGAGTGCGCTGGTCAGCGAAGAATCTGACATGAAGTATTCCTATCTGGATTTTGACAAGATTATCAATATTGATGAGTATCAGGCAATTGAATTCAAAAATATGAATAATAACGAAGTTATCACGTATACTCTCAAAGCAGAATAACTTCCAAAATCCGCAGGTTATCCATAACTTGCGGATTTTTTTGCAGAATTCTGCTGAATTTTGTACGTTTTGCAGAAAATCGTGTCAGTCATTGACAACTCTTGTCCGATATGTTAAAATTATGTTAGCAAATATATTATACAGGAGAAAAATTATGTCTACACTTAAAGAAACCAAAATCAATCAGACCGTCCGGGTAAAGGCTGTCAACGGCGAAGGCGCACTCCGTCAGCATTTTCTTGATATGGGTATTATCCCTGATACGGAAATCACTGTTGTCAAGTATGCGCCGATGGGTGACCCTATCGAACTCAGGCTTCACGGCTATGAACTGACACTCCGTCTTGCTGATGCCGAACAGATTGAAGTCTGTCCTGCGGAATCCCATAAAAGCCCTCCGCATAAGAAATCCGGAAAAATGCCTCCTCATCCGGGACTTGGTGAAGGCGGTAAATTTCATCCCAAAGGAAGCGGAACACCGCTTCCGGATGGCACAAAACTCAAATTTGCGCTTGTCGGAAATCAGAACAGCGGAAAAACTACGCTTTTCAACCGGCTGACCGGCTCAAAACAGCATGTCGGCAACTTTCCCGGCGTGACGGTTGACCGCAAAGACGGGGCAATCAAAGGGCATCCGGACACGGTTATCACTGACTTGCCGGGCATCTATTCCATGTCGCCTTACAGCAGTGAAGAAATCGTCTCCCGAAATTTCGTTCTGCATGAGAAGCCTCACGCAATTATCAACATTGTTGATGTAACCAATATCGAAAGAAATCTTTATCTGACAATGCAACTGCTGGAAATGCAGATTCCTGTTGTTGTTGCGCTCAACATGATGGACGAACTCACTGCCAACGGCGGAGGCATTGACGTCAACACGATGGAAGAAATGCTAGGTGTTCCGGTAATTCCGATTTCTGCCGCCAAAAACGAGGGGATTGAAGAACTTGTTGAACATGCGGTGCATGTGGCATATTATCAGGAATGTCCTATCCGTCAGGATTTCTGCGACAAAACGCAGAACGGAGGAGCTGTTCACCGTTGTCTGCACGGCATCGCCCACTTGATTGAAGACCATGCCGAAAAAGCAGAACTTCCCCTTCGGTTTGCGGCAAGTAAAGTCATTGAGGGAGATACGTTGATTACTTCTCAGCTTGCCTTGGACAGCAATGAAGAAGAAATGGTAGAACATATTGTGCTCCAGATGGAGAAAGAACGGGGTCTTGACCGCAGTGCTTCCATTGCAGATATGCGTTTCTCTTTTATTCAAAAGCTTTGTGAGGCTTCTGTCACCAAGCCGACCGAAAGCATAGAACATCTCCGAAGCCGTAAAATAGACCGTTTCCTGACTGGTAAATATACAGCAATTCCGGCATTTGTCGGCATCATGGGGCTTGTATTCTTCCTGACATTCAATGTTATAGGCGCAGGGCTTCAGGAGCTTTTGGAATCCGGAATTGACTGGTTCACTGAATTTGTCGATACCGCACTTACCAATGCCAATGTAAACGAAGTTATCCACAGCCTGATAATAGACGGCATTTTTGCCGGAGTGGGAAGCGTTTTGAGCTTTCTGCCGATTATCATCACATTGTTTTTCTTCCTGTCACTTCTGGAAGACAGCGGATATATTGCAAGAGTCGCATTCTTTATGGATAAGCTTTTAAGAAAAATCGGTCTTTCCGGACGGAGTATTGTTCCTTTGCTGATAGGATTTGGCTGTTCTGTTCCGGCGGTAATGGCGACCCGTACTCTGCCGAGTGAACGTGACCGCAAAATGACGATTCTGCTCACGCCGTTTATGAGCTGTACAGCAAAATTACCGATTTATGCGTTCTTTGTGGATGCCTTCTTTCCGAAACACGGCGGTCTGATTATGCTGGGACTGTATCTTCTTGGAATTCTGGCAGGAATTGTGGCAGCCTGTCTGTATAAGGGAACATTATTCAAGGGGGAAGCCGTGCCGTTTGTGATGGAGCTTCCTAATTACCGGATGCCCGGCGCACGGAATGTCGTCCAGCTTCTCTGGGAAAAAGCGAAAGATTTCTTGCAGAAAGCCTTTTCTGTTATCCTGATTGCGACAGTTGCTGTCTGGTTTTTGCAGAGTTTTGACATGCATCTGCAATTGACAGATGATGCTGAAACCAGTATTCTTGCACGGACAGCAAGTATTTTTGTTCCCCTGATGCAACCTGTCGGACTTGGTGACTGGAGAATTCTGGTAGCACTGGTCAGCGGATTCATGGCAAAAGAAAGTGTTGTTTCCACATTGGAAATTCTCTACAGTGACGGTGTGACAACCGTCATGAACTCTCTGACCGCCGCATCCCTGCTGGTATTTTCACTGTTATACACGCCATGCGTGGCAGCAGTGGCCTCTGTCAAGCGTGAATTAGGAAACAAATGGGCAGTGACTGTTGTTATCTGGCAGTGTGTTATTGCATGGCTTGCTTCTCTTATAGTCTATCTGATAGGGACGGTGATATAAATGCTTGATTTTATTCTGTTTTTACTGACAGCACTTGCTGTTTTCAATGCATTCAGAATTTGCATCCGAAGAAAAAAACAGGGCAAATCCTGCTGTGGCGACTGTTCGCAGTGTTCCGGATGTCATCACGGTGAATCCCCATGATGCAGATAGCTACTGTCATTCTGCTGATTCTGGTGATTTTATCTGCTATTATCATGACAGTCCGGAAGTTTCGCAGAGGCGGAGGATGCTGTGGAGAACATGAAGCAGAAATCAAAATCAAAAGAAAAAGAATCCGCCGGAAAGATTATCCTTTCCGGATGGAATTCCGCATTCACGGCATGACCTGTATCAACTGTGCGCATCGTGTGGACTCGGCACTGAATGCGATTGACGGAATTCATGCCAGAGTTGACCTTAATTCCGGAAAGGCAAAAATTTATTCCCAACAGCCTCCAGATGAAACGCTTTTGTTTAGCGTGACCGCAAAAGCCGGATATACTGCCGAAAAATTATAAAATCAAAAAAATCCGCAGAATTATTTCCTGCGGAATTTTTTTGATTTTTTGGAAGTTAATGAATTCAGGATTCGTGGAAGAAGTACGGCAGGCCATCATAAATATAATTTACAACCGCACCCCACCAGTGTGTAGCATCCTGACAAGTCAGAAAATAGAGATTGCCTTTTGAGAAATCAGATGTATAAGTAAAGGCATCTGTTCTTTTTTTCATTTCCTCAATCTGTGCGGAAAGTGCATCATAAGCGATGTCTTTTGTGCCGGTAGCTGCAAAGATATAATTTTTCTTTCCGGAATTCAGAGAAGCCTGTGCAGTGATGTTAGCCTTGTCCTGTGCAGTACTTCCCGCCCAGCAGTCACCAGAAAGCGGCATAAAATACTGAAAATAATCAATTTGGTTCAGATATGTGTACCATGTTGTCAGACCGCCCATCGAGAAACCTCCGAATGCTCGGTGTGCTCTGGAAGCTTTCAGGTCATCCGCTGAACCGGAATTAGCATACGTACTGTATTTTCCTTCTACTGCCGGAAGCAGGTCGGCGACAAGTTCTTTATGGAAATTTTTAGCATTGGCAGTCATATCAGAACCGGAAGCATTATTGAATGTCGGAGTTACCACAATCATAGGTTCAATAT
The DNA here is from genome assembly GCA_017430465.1 of Oscillospiraceae bacterium. Taxonomy (GTDB): domain Bacteria; phylum Bacillota; class Clostridia; order Oscillospirales; family Ruminococcaceae; genus UBA3855. The sequence continues at coordinate 781 of JAFRMZ010000297.1, read as the reverse complement.
CGCCGTGCATAATCATATTATCAAGTACTTTTTTGAATTTGACATCATCACTCAGGATAGTATTTTCATTTTCTCCGCCTCCGTGCATCAGATAGAAAATATTATATTTTTTATTTTTATCATAGCCATACGGAAGATAAACATTAGCTGTTTTGTCAATATTATTCACATTGGAATGATAATACAGTTTTTCTACAGTACCTTGCTGGGCGCAGTCAGATTTGTAATCCGATGGCATTCCCTTATAGCTCAGTGCGGAATTATACTGAAAGTTAGTTTTTTTTTGCGTGTCATCAGTCTGTGCATCTGCCTGAACTGTCTGATATTCCTGCTGTTCTGGAAATGCATTGATTTTACCGTGCAGGAATTTGGTCAGAACAACGACATCAGAAACGTCATTTGTGTTATTGCCGGAAACATCAGCAGCAATTGCCGGACGAGTCTGCGGGAATCCGTTGATTAAATATTTCTTGGCAAGCAGAAGGTCATAGATATTGACAACGCCGTCAGCATTGACATCTCCTCTGTTAAAAGGCTTGACTTCTGCACCTTTGATTTTTGTGCCGGCAACTGCGCCGACAGCATCATCAATATAGAAATTATTGGTAGACTTGGGAGTTTCGACATAGAGCATCATATCAGAAGCATCTGCCGGAATTGTGTAGTTTTCGTTTGCAAGCTGTACCCATTCTCCCTTAAGCGTTGTTCCCTCTGCGATGGTTGCATAATGTGTTTCGCCGTCAGAGCCTTTGTACTGTAATTTCAGATAGAAAGTATCTGT
>JAFRMZ010000296.1 GCA_017430465.1 Oscillospiraceae bacterium | reverse complement strand
TGTTCACCATGATGAACGTTTTTTCCGGAATGCTTGCTTCCAGTCCGGAACAGTTCTATCAGAAAGCCAATCTTGCTGAAAATATTCCGCCGGAAGAAGCTTCTGCTTTCGTTTACGGTTCATTTATGGGATTGTCCGTGACGGTTTTTAATCTTGTGCCCTCCCTGACAAATATGCTCGCCAAGAGCGTTCTGCCATGTACTGCACAGGCATGGGCTTCCGGAAACCGACAGCAGGCCTCCGGCTATGCCAGACAAGTTCTCATTCTGACCGGACTGGCTGCCGTCCCTGCCGGATGTGGTATTTTTGTGCTTTCTGATGGGATTCTTTCCTTCCTGTTTGCCGGCAGAACTGCTGAAATACAGACAGCCGTTTCTGGTCTGCGGTATCTCGCCCCCGGCCTGATATGCCTTTGTCTTGCTTTTCCGGTATTCAGTCTGCTTCAGGCGGTCGGCAGGGAAGACCTCCCTGTTAAAGTCATGATTCCGGGGATTCTGGTGAAAGTTTTCTGCAACATGCTCCTGATTCCGCACTTTTGTACTGCTGGTGCTTCAATTTCTACCAGCCTGTGCTATTTCCTGATTCTGATACTCTCTCTTTTCTGTCTGAAAAAAGAACTCGGTCAGCCTCTTATGATTGCCATGCCTCTGTGTTTGCAGTTGTGGGGCGGAATTCTCTGTGCACTTACCGCACGGCTGTGTTATGATAATTTATTGTTTTTCTTTCCGCAGAAAATCGCATTTCTGATTTCTGTGCTGTCTGCCGTGCTGGTTTATGTAGCGGTTCTGTTTATGACTTCTCAGAAAGAACTGAAAAAATTTCGGATACAAAATCAAATTTCCTGAATTTTCCTGCATTTTCTTATCAATAAAAAATACTAAAAAATATTATTTTTTAGCCATACTGCCGATTTTTACCGGTAAACTGAAATTTTCTTGACATTCAGTTTTGAATATGATAAGATTTAATAGGTTAAAAAGATGAACATTTTACTATGAAAGTTTTTTGAAAAGTTTAATTCTGAAAAGGAGAAATCAGCAATGGAGATTATTACAGTAGATGAAAATCATTGTGTCGGATGCAACGCCTGCGTTCGGGTCTGCCCTGTACATGCCAATGTCACCAGACTCAAAGAAAATACTACTGATGAATTTGTTACTACCATCGACCCCAAAGCCTGCATCAACTGCGGAGAATGTGTAAAAATCTGTCAGCATAATGCCAGAAATTATCATGACCATATCGATACGTTTGCAGAATATTTTGAAAATAAAAAAGAAATGATTCTTATCGTTGCCCCCTCTATCCGTACCAGCTTTCCGGATGGTACTTGGAAAACATTGCTGTCCTTGCTTAGAATTCACGGAAACTGCCGTATCTATGACGTGGGGTTCGGTGCAGACATCTGCTCTTACATATATAATAAATATATTACAGAACATCCCGGCAAAAAGCTTATTACACAGCCGTGTCCTGCCGTTGTCAACTATATTCAGAAATATAAGCCCGAACTGCTTTCCTATCTTTCTCCCGTACTCAGTCCGGCCGGATGCCTTGCCGTATGGCTCAAAAAATATCAGCATGAAACCGCACCTATTTTTATGCTCTCCCCCTGCATTGCCAAAACCAGTGAGGCGGAACGTGAAGGCTTCTATGACTATAATGTCACCTTCCGCAACCTCGCAAAATATATGGATAAGCATAAGGCTGACCTCAATCAACTGGAAGACTTTGAATTCGATGCCAAAGAAGGCACTATCGGCAGAATGTATCCCATGCCCTCCGGCCTTAAAGAAACGATGCTGATGCTTAATCCTTCGCTGGTGATTCGTAATACAGAAGGCGTTCATGATTTGTATCCCAGCCTTGAACGCTATGCACAGACACCGGACGGCAAAAAGCCCGATATTCTCGATGTCCTCAACTGCCGTTACGGATGCAACTGCGGTACAGCCCTGCCGGAAGAAGAAACTTCCCTGCTCGAAGTAGAACAGGTAATGCATACTATTATGGAAGACAGCATTCGGGAAACTGCCGGCGGTTTTCTTGGAATCGGCAGATTCAAGCAGTTCAAGGAATTTGAAAAAACACTCCGGACAGAAGATTTCCTTACAAGTTACAAAGACGAAAGTATTCACCGCCCCAGCCTGACAATGCAGGAATATGAGGAAATTTTCACGCAGATGCATAAAACTGACCCTGCTTCCCGTAACCTTAACTGCGGTGCATGCGGTTACAGTCAGTGCCGTGATATGGCCTATGCAATTTATTATCATCTGAATGTCAAGGAAAATTGTTTTGACTATCTCAAAAAACGCATGAAGGACGAGTACAGCGAATTGCAGGAAAAATATAATACCCTGCTGGTCGAGACAGGTCACGAACCAATTGAACTCCCTGAAAAAAAACCTGAACCTCAACAGCCGGCAAGCCAGAATATTACTTCTGGTTCGATGCCGTACCCCAATTCTGCACACTATAACCCTGCACGTTTTTCCAGTCAAAGCAGTAATCTGCTGAATCCGAATCCATATCCTGCGCCTGCTCCGTATCCCAATATGACACCTTATCCTGCTCCTGCACCGTATCCGATGCAGTCACCTGTGCCGGTACAGATGCAGAATCCGGTACAAACACCTGCACAGCCCCTTGTCCCGACACTGAATCAGCATGAAGGAACAAAATCTACCCAATATCAGTACGCAAATACAGGAAAGAATCCTGCACAGAATACAAATCAGTATCAGTATGGCAGTAACTCTCAGCCTAATCTGTATGTCCGTGACCCTAACAAGAAATTCTGATATATATCATCAAGGCAGGAAAGCCCTTTTCCTGCCTTTTTTATTTTTCAAAAAAAATTGAAATTTTTTGAAAATTTACTTAGTGTTTTCTCCTCTTGATTCCGTCTAATAAGTGAAAGCAAAAGAACGCTTACAAAATTCAAAAGGAGGAATTAGTATGAAAAAAACAAATATGCTTCTTTCAGCGGTACTTGCGGTATCGTGTTTGACAGCTCCAATGCATGTTCTGGCGTATAATCAGTTTTTCGATAATGATGATTATACTGTCGAAACAGAACAGTTCAAATACTGGAATGCGTCCAGTTTCTCAAACGGCGATTTCGGCATGAGACTCGAAACGGAGCTGACAAATGCCAACTGGATGGTAACAGGTGTATTCTATCAAGAAAATGAAACAGAGCCTTATGTTTATGTAATTTCACCCATCAATCAGAAATTTGAAGTCCGTGGAAATATTTATGCTTCTGCACTTGCACCGTTTTTAGAAGAAAATCAGGTGCTGGCAGTCGGAGACTTGTTTTATATTGAAACTATGACAGCACAGGAGACTGACCCGCCAATATTTTCCCCTTTCAGTGGTGAGGTTAAATATCTCGGACATGGTACTGATGTTCTTGGTGAGGATTTTATGAAAGTCATCCGCCATGAATTAATTACAGAATACAGTGGTGTAGGAAAATCCCTTATTTCTGATGTAACAGGGGTTACAGTTACAAAAGGTGATGCGACAGAAGATGACAGCGTGGACATTCTGGATGTGATTACTATCAATAAAACAATTCTCGGAAAAGAAACTATGAACAGCTACAGCGTTCTTGCAGTGGATATTAACCAGAACGGCGCACCCGATTCCGAAGATTCCCTTGCTGTCATGAAACATATTGTCGGACTGACAGATTTCCTCGAAAGCTAATCTATTAGAAATTTCTCAAAATCTCCTAAGATATTATTTCTTGTTTTAAATTAATGCTGTCAGGCAGAGAACAGATGCTTCTGGTTCTCTGCCTTTCTTTTTGCGTTTTGCCTTGACAAGTCCCGTTCCAGTGTGGTATACTTATTTATATAGAACTTTATCTATCACTCCTGAAAGTAAGGTGAATTTTTTATGCCCGATACTTCCGCCATTCTCGTCTGTGCCGGAAATGCCTCCCGTATGGGCGGAATCAATAAAATTCTTATGCCCCTTAAAAATACAACCGTTATCGGCGTGTGTATGTCCGCTTTCCAGAACTGTCCCGATGTCGCTGAAATTATCATCGTCACCAAAGAGGAAAACTTTCAGCCTATCCGGAATATCGCAGACGATTTGCATATCTCCAAATTAGCCCATATCACCACCGGCGGAGATACCCGCCAGCAAAGCGTGATGCAGGGGCTTAAATTAGTCTCTAAAGAGTCCAGCTATATCGCCGTGCATGACGGCGCAAGACCTCTCGTCAAAACTGAACATATCTCCAAAGTCATTCAGGATGCAAGAGTTTTCGGCGGTGCGACACTCGGTGTTCCCGTCAAGGATACTATCAAAGTTGTGGACGGCGGTCTGATTACCGATACCCCCCCAAGAGCCTCCCTTTGGATTACCCAGACTCCGCAGGTGTTCCGGAAACGGCTCTATTTTGAAGCTGTTGATTTCGCTCTGGAACATAATCTTGATTTTACTGATGACTGTCAGCTTGTCGAAGCTGTCGGCGGTAAAATCTACATGACACAGGGAGATTATACTAATATTAAAATCACTACCCCCGAAGACAGGGAGATTGCAGAGGTACTGTTATCATGAGCAATATCAGAATCGGTCACGGCTATGATGTTCATAAACTTGCCGAAAACAGAGATTTGATTATCGGCGGTGTCAAAATTCCCCATACACTCGGATTGTTAGGGCATTCTGATGCGGATGTGCTCTTACATGCCGTTTCGGATGCGCTTCTTGGCGCACTTGCACTCGGCGACATCGGGAAACATTTCCCCGATACCGACCCGAACTATAAAGGCGCAAACAGTTTGAAACTTCTGGCGCATGTCGTGAACCTTATCGAAGAACAGGGCTATCAGCTCGGCAATCTGGATGCTGTCATCATCGCCCAGAAACCGAAGCTTGCCTCCTATATTGACCAGATGCGGAAAAATATCGCTGATACCTGTCATGCTGATATTTCACAAGTCAGCGTGAAAGCGACTACCGAAGAACATCTTGGCTTTACCGGCAGGGAAGAAGGCATTTCTGCACACTGCGTGGCACTCCTCGAAAGGAAAGAATTATGAACGAATCAGAAGCAAAAATTCTTGCTGAACCCTTTGTGAAAGCTGTCGTCAACTGCATGGCGGACGGCAATTATCAGAATATTCCCCAGTATGCCGAATTTGAAGTTGATACTGTCGAATCGTTTCAGAGGGATGCAGAAGGCTATCTCGAAATCAATCAGTTATCCCATTTTGACGGCTATGATGTTCCCTGCAATTTTAATCCGCATTATCAGAACGGAAATGAATATCATAAATTTGAAGTCTTTCTCTGGAAAAATAATAAGGGCTTTTCCGTCGATTATGATTTGACGACCAACGGCGATATTAACGACCTCACGCTACAGATGGATTTCTTCTTTCAGGAATCCGGAAAGCTGAAAGCCGTTGTTACAGATATTCACGTTCTGTAATTCTCCCGAAACACTTTCCCTGTACTTATCATATAATATAGTATTATCCTGATAAGAGGTGATACTATGATTTATACAGCCATTCTGCCCTCAGAAACCTATACCAGAAAAGCCCAGCGGATTCTGACCACAAACGGCTATACCAGTGAAGTCATCCGCCTGACTAACCCAAAAGAAGGCTGTCATTTCGGACTGAAAATTGTTGGTAAACCGGAAGAAATACAGGAGGTTCTTAAAAAAGCCGGCATCCCTGTCAGATATTTCGGAAATGAGCGTGACGGCTTATGACAGTCAATTTCGATAACGCTGCCACAACCTTTCCGAAACCTCCTGAAGTCCGGATTGCTGTCGAGAAAGCCCTCATCCGCTACGGCAGTTCCGGCAGAGGGAGCCACCCCATAGCTGTCAGAGGGTCAGAATTAATCTATTCCGCACGGGAAACGATTGCAGATTTCTTCGGCGCACAGCCCGAAAATGTCGTCTTTACAGCAAACTGCACTCATGCATTGAATCTTGCTATTCAGGGCATCATGAAACAGGGCGGTCATGTGATTATCAGCCATCTGGAGCATAATTCTGTTGCCCGTCCCGTCTATGCCCTCGCCAAAGCCGGAAAAATCAAATACAGCATTGCAGAAGTCTCCCCCTCTGATAACCAGACACTCGAAAATTTTGCAAAACTCATCCGCCAAGATACCAAAGCTATTATCTGCACTATCGCCAGCAATGTCACTGGACAGATTCTGCCGTATCAGAAAATCGGCGCACTCTGTCAGGAGAAAAATATCTGCTTTGTTGCGGATGGTGCGCAGGCCTGCGGAGTACTCCCCGTCAATCTGGAAACGGATAATATTAATGTCCTCTGTACTGCTGGTCATAAAGGCCTTTACGGAATTACCGGAACAGGAATTCTGATTTCGGACGGAAAATTCAGCATTCCCCCTTTGATGCAGGGCGGGTCGGGAAGTCTTTCGGCTCTGCCGGAAATGCCGGATTTTCTGCCTGATGCTCTCGAAGCCGGTACGCTCAATATCATCGGAGCAGCTTCGCTCAAGGCTGGTGTGCAGTTCGTTCAGAAAAAAGGAACTGAAAACATCTTCCGGACAGAATCCGCCCTTTGTGAGCATTTCTGTCAGAAACTCCGGAATGCTCCGGATGTCATTCTTTACCGGCATCCGGATGCAAAATATGTTCCTATCGTATCGTTCAATATTCGGAACAAGCCGGCGGAAGAAACGGCTTCTGCACTTGCAAAACAGGGCTTCTGCCTCCGTGCCGGACTCCACTGCGCCCCCCTTGCACATTATGCCCTCGGCACTATCGAAACCAATACCGGAACTGTCCGTTTTGCACCATCGGTATTCTCGGATATGACACATGTCAGCCGTCTTGCAGATGCTGTTTCTGCCATGCAGTAATTTTTGCCGGAGAGTTGCTCCGCTCTCCGGTTTTTTCAAAATTTTATCATCAATCAGAAAGGAAGTGACTCCCACAATGTCAGGACTGACAGAAATCTTAGAAGCTATCTACAGCGTTGTCAAAACCATGAAACCTGTCGATTTTGTCGATATTGCACTGATGTCCTATATTATTTATTTCTTTCTGAAATTAATTCGGGAAACCAGAGCCGGACAGCTCTTTAAAGGTATTGCTTTCCTGCTGGTGGTTTATATTATCGGCAAATTTATAGAATTAAAATCAATTACTTATATTCTGGAACGTGTGTTTAATATCGGCATTCTGGCGATTTTTATTGTCTTTCAGCCGGAAGTGCGCCGTGCTGTCGAAAAATTAGGCCATTCCAAATTAGGCCTTCGGGCAGTCATTCCCATTTCTCCGGATGATGAACGGGCTAAATGGGAAAAAGCAATTGATGAACTCAGTGTGGCCTGCGCAAAAATGGGGGCTGTCTGCACGGGGGCGATTATCGCCATTGAACGGCAGACCCGTCTTGGCGAACATATTGATGAGAAAAAAGCCACTTTTCTCAATGCTGTCCCCAGTGATACGCTGTTCAGAGCTATTTTTTTCCATAATGCCCCCATGCATGACGGTGCAGTGATTCTCCGTGATGGCATGGTGCTCGCCGCCGGATGCTTCTTCCCCATGCCCCAGAAAGAAGAATTTGTAGAAAAAGAACTCGGTTCACGTCATCGTGCTGCTATCGGCATGA
>JAFRMZ010000295.1 GCA_017430465.1 Oscillospiraceae bacterium | reverse complement strand
TATCTGAATACCCGTCCGGAGATTGATAATAAACGGCTCGGAAATTTCGGCCTTTGCATGGGCGGAGGCTATGCCTTCCGTGCAACGGTCAAGAATCCGGAAGTCAAGGTATGTGCAAGCCTGTTTCCGCTGTTTATGAACTATGCAAAACAGGATTCTATTCCCATCTGGATGAAAAAAGGCAAATGGGCTTCGATGCAGTATTGTGAAAATTATATGGAATCTATGAAAGTTCTCGAAGAAGGCACACTGGATTCTGATTTTCTGATGGTGGACAGCGCAGATGACAACTGGATGACTCCAGAAGCTTCTGAACGGCTTTACAGCAAGGCAACCGGCTATAAAGAACGGATTCAGATTTCTGATAAGCCGTCTTATGTATCAGAAGAAACTATCATGCACGCTATGCCTGTCGGTGAGCAGTATCACTGGGTCAAGCACGAAGCTGCGGATTTTCTCGCATCGAGATTAAAAGGAGAATAAAATTATCATGAACCAGAGTTTTTATGATTATTATCAGAAATATGCCGAAGCTACACCGGAAAAAGTACTGCTCCGGATTGATGATACTGTTATCACATACGGCGAATTCATGCAGAAAACAGCTCATTTCGGTTCTGCCATGAAGAAGCTCGGCATTCAGCCGGATGATAAAATCGGCCTTGTCATGCCGAACAGTACAGCATGGTATCTGGTATTCTGGTCGGCCGTGAGAATCGGTGCACAGCCCGTGCCGATTGACCCGCAAAGCGGTTCTCTGGAACTTTCCAGACTGCTCCCCGCAACAACAGTCAAAACACTGTTCATTGCTGACAAGTACAGAAACAATGATATTATCAAGGCCGTCAGTGCACTTGTACCGGAACAGTTCTGCATGAAGAAAGTCATCTGCTTTGCAGATGAAAATCTGATTCCCCAAGATGAAAATTTCATTTCAGCAGAAAATTTCCTGAAAGAATACGCTTCTGATACCTGCGAAATCTATCAGCCGGATGAAACACACACCATGTCGCTCGCCTGCACTTCAGGAAGCACCGGAACACCCAAAATTTTATCCGTGCCGTCCTACGGCTTCCTGACAACCCAGAGAGATATGGGCGATTATCTGGAATTTACTTCTGATGATGTGATGATGCTCGGCATGACACTGTATCATCAGGGCGGATTCGGCATGGGCTTGCAGATGACCCTGAAAGGCGGAACAGTATTGTATCAGCCTCAGTTTAATCCTATCAGTTTTCTGGAAACAGTGCAGAAATATAAAATTAATATCATTCAGCTAACCTCCACGCTTGCAAAAGTGCTTCTTTCAACACCGGATTTCGAGAAATATGATTTATCCAGTGTCAGAATCTGCTATTTCGCCGGCGAAGTGCTCCCGAAAGAAATTGCGGATACGTTCGTAAAAAAACTCGGTATTCGGGTGATTAATATCATCGGTTCTTCTGAGACATGTACTATGGTTGTCTGGGATTCCGCCAAGGACGGCGATTCCGACCCCAGCGACTTCCGGAAACTGCCGTTCACGGAATTCCGTGTGATTGATGAAAAACATCAGGATGTTGCAGAAGGCCAGACCGGAGAACTCTGCATTCATACAGAAGGCGTTATTACAGATTATTTCGGCAATCCGGAACTCTCGGCCGAAAAGATTCTTCAGGATGAACAAGGTCGCAGATGGTTCTGTACCGGCGATTTGGTGAACAAGCTTCCGGACGGCGTTGTCAGATTCGCCGGCAGAAGCAAACGCATCATCAAGCGGGGCGGAAATCTGGTTCATGCCGAAGAAGTCGAAGCCTGCCTGCTGACACATCCCAAAATTGCAGCCGCTGCCGTGACAGATGAACCGCATCCAGTGATTGGTCAGCAGATTGTTGCCTATATTCAGCCGAAAGGGGAGGAACGCATCACCAGAGGCGAACTCGCAAGATATTTTGACGGCAAGCTTTCGGCCTACAAAGTGCCGGATAAAGTCGTTCTTGTCGAAGAAATCCCCAAGGACATCGGCAAGATTCAGTTTAAATATTTAAGAAAAAAGGAGTATAAATAATCATGAATAATCTCGATTGGAATGCATTCAGACAGCAGATTTCCGACTATGTCGGTGTGGATGCATCTGAAATTACAGAAGATACTGACGTATATGATGATTTGTATCTGGATTCGCTGGGACTGTTCGGACTCGGCTCGCATATCACAGAAACCTATAAACTGAATATTCCGCTTTCTTTGGTGGCTTCTATCAGCAAAGTCGGCGAAATTTTCAATCTTCTGAACGAAAAGGGCACACCCGTCACCGAGGAATAAAATTTTATGCTGTTATGTTTTCTGCCTCATGCCGGAGGTTCAGCCAAAAGTTACAGTTCTTTCAGAAGATTTCTTCCGAAAACTCTGAACGTCCTGCCGATGGAACTTTCCGGACGGTTTACCCGTTCGGATGAGCCTGTTCTGACAGAAATTTCTGCATGTGCCGGAAATCTGCTGGATAAGCATCAGAATGCCCTGAAACAAGAGCCTTATGCACTGTTCGGGCATAGTATGGGGACTCTGCTCAGTACGGAACTGGTTCGGCAGGCAAAGGAAAGAAACCTTCCTCTGCCGGTACATGTATTTCTTTCCGGCAGATGTGCACCGGATAAAACTGTCAGTCTGTTCGGAAATCAGGTTTCTGATGAAGAAATTATCAGATTTTTTTCCGGAAACGGCCTGACCTCAAATTCTCCCGTTCAGGATGAGGCACTGATGCAGATGCTTAACCGGATACTCTGCACAGATGTCCGCATGGCCGAACGCTATGCCGTTACGCCTGAAGATGTGAAATTTCCGTGCGATATGACGGTTCTTTACGGTACGGAAGATTCTTTGCTGACCAAAGAATCTATGCACGGATGGGAACGATTTGCAGGTAAGTCCTGCGAAATTCTGCCGTTTTCCGGCGGACATTTCTATTATGCAGAGCATAAGCCGGAAATCTGTGAAATCATTGCTTCACGATTATCGTCTTACACTGATGTTTTATGATAACAAACCGGACAGAATGTTCTGTCCGGTTCTGTTTTATCCGGAAAGGAAATTTTGAAATGAGGACAATCCACTTGACAGAATAAAAAATATATGCTATACTGCAAATAACAGAACCATCATGGCTATGGTGTGGATTGAAACAAGGCTTTTGAAGCCCAGATTATCCAGCATGAAATGAATTATTTTGACGGCATAATCATTTAAGAAAGAAGGCTGAAATATGAATTATCTGATTCTGAAAATTCTGGAGGAGGATTACGGATGCGAAGGCGTTCCGGAAGGTGAGGAATTACTCTGTCGGGTACTGTTGCAGGATGAATCCGGTCAGCAGGTCTGGAAAAAAATTCCGGACAGTCTGCTGACAGAACAGAACCTCAATGAAGGTGATAGAATTATCTTATAATGTGTGAATGCTTATTCCGAAAATGCAAAGCGGGCATCATGTCTTGCAGAATATCTCACAAATAAAGAAACACAGCGCAAGCGTTTTGAAGCTATCGGACAATGTCCGGCTAACGTCAGGGCGAAAATTTACAGAATTTGCTTGACAGAATGGTCGGGAAAATTATTGTTCCGTTCAGAACAAATTAAAAAAATCAAAAACATCCCAGCCGTGATGACTGGGATGTTCTGTTATTTGAAATAAGATTTGACAGAAGCATATAATTCCTGCGAAGCAGTATCAATATCTTTGACATCATAAATCACATCGTTGCAGATGGTGAAGAAAGTATCAATCATACTGCTTGTTTCAAGAACCGGATTCAGTTCGCCGAGGGTACAGCCTTCCATTTTCTGGGAGGCTTCGTACTGAATGCCGTTCAGAATATTTTCTTTTTTCAGGACTTCCTGCGCCGAGGTACTGAGCGGAATGCCCTTTTCAATGCCCTGTAATTCCGCCATTTCAGTGCTGTTCATGAGATAGTTCAGAAGAATAGCAGATTCTTCCGGATGAGCAGTATTCTTGCTGACAGCGTACATAGTAGCAGGTTTTGCATACCAGCCTTCGCCGATGTTGTTTCCGTCCATAGTAGTATAGTCAGCAGCAACAATTTCCCGTCCATGAGAAATGGCATCCCCGAAATAATTTACAGCATCGCTAATCCATGCAACCGAGCCGGCATAAGTTTCATTGTCCAGCTCAAGACGCTGATAGAAATCTACCTGAGGCATAACATGTTCTGCTACAAGACGCTGATAGAATTCTATCATCACTTTCAGGTCATGCGCATTGAAATTGAGTTTTCCGGTAGTGCTGTCGATAAACGTTTTTCCGGTAGCCTGTTCTGCATACGTAATCAGATAGAGCCACATAGCCTTGGAAGCCGCACTAAGCGGATAAATATCATCTTGTTTCATGACTTCGGCGGCATGAAACAGGTCATCCCAAGTTTGAGGCACATCCAGACCATAGCTGTCATAGATGGTTTTGTTGATATAGACAGTCTGGGCATTCATAGCAATCGGAATTGCATTGAGATGTCCTTCTTTCAGTCCATAACGGAGATAATCTTCAGTGAACTGGGAAATATCCATTGCATTCAGATTATAAATATCATAATATCCTTCGCCGTCAGAAGAATATTGTTCCAGCCAGCCGTAATTAATTTGCATAACATCAGCTTCCGTGTCAGAAATCATCTGGATACGGTTTCTGGTTTCATAGCCCGACCATTCGGAATAACTGCACTTGACTTTGATTTCCGGATGGAGTTCTTCAAATTTTTCGACAGCCTGAATAGTATATTTATTTCTGGCATCGTTACCCCACCACGAAAGGGAAATTTCTGTCTGTTGAATCTGTTCAGTAATAACCGGTTCGCTGGAACAGCCGGAAACGGTCAGAAGCGCACCACAGCAAAGCAGAGCTGTCAGTTTGCGGAAAGACAATAAATGGCTCATCATAATTTGTTCCTCCCTTTTTCATCATCTTCATCCAGTGAGAGCGCAATCATCTTGAAAGGGTCAGAAAGCATCATCGAGAATGCCGTACCTGCAAGCGCAGCGACAAATGCGGCAATTGCGGTTGCAATACTGGTAGATTTCCTTGTCTGAGCTTCTTCTTTCATGATGATTTCTGTCGGGATGGAACAGACAATGCTCCAGTTACTGCCACAGGTGTTGACCGTTGTCAGATTTTCTTCATCCAGAACTGCACCGGATGTGCTGGACTGCGCAGCCTGACTGATACCGTCCGGCAGAGGATGGCCAAGTTCATCATTTTCAGAAGAATAGATAATTTTATAATTTCTGTCCGTCAGGCGGATAGTCATATCATGCATAGTCTCCGGATTGTCAAATACTTCTTCCAGTTCTGTTGTATAGAAAGACATGACCAGAAGGGCATTTTCATGAATCTGCTTGATGTAATACACACGTTCATAATTGTTCTTGTAGCCGGCAAACCAGCCGTCATGTGTGCGGTCACGGGAAATCATCGCCTGCAAGTCGATAAACATGTCATTGCCGAATAATTCCAGTGTGCCGTTAGAAACTTTGCCGAGTTTGCTGTTATCACGGTAGACAATGCCATAATCTACAAAATTTTCCATCAGGCAGAGCTTGAATAATTCTTCAGAAATAGATTTTTCCAGATTCAGCTTGTCATATTCTTCCAGCTCAGAAGTCGTAGCATCATAAGTATAGACATCTTCAATAGAAAATGCCAGAGTAGCAATGCTTTCCATACGTGAAAGATAACTTTCCAGATTCAGCTTTAACTGTGAATTCAAAGAAGAAGTCATTTCACTGACTTTTGATTTCATAGCAGTTGCATTTTTTTGTGCAGTAAACATCGAGACCGAAAACAGCGCAATGATGACAATCATTGCATAGGCAATAATCATCCAGATACGCAACTGTTGAAGCCGTTTAATTGCTTTTCTGCGTCGTTCCCTAGCAGTCATAGAGACATTCCTCCTTTTGGATAAAAAATTATTCTGAATATAGAGATTATTACTATTATAGCATGTGTCAAAAGAAAAGTCAAGTATTATTTCAAAAACAGTCATATTGCACAAATGCTGTGGTCAGGAAAGAAAAACTATCCTTGTGAGGGTATCATAACATAACTGACTGAAAATAATCTGAAAAGAATATTTTCCCAACGGCTGTTATCAATTTCTGATGCTGTTCAATTTGTGATTGACATTTGTGATAATTGCTGTTATAATAAAACATAAGAGCAATCAGACAGGAGGAAAAGCAGTATGCATCAGAAAAAAAGACGTATTTTCGGAGTTATTACCGCCAGTGCAGCGGATATTGAACAGCGTGAAGTCCTAAACGGTATCATACGGAAAGCGCAGGAATATCAGATTGATATTGCTGTCATTTCCAATATTTACAATACCTGCGAGCCGGAACCAGTGGTTTCCGCCGAAAACGGCATCTATGAACTGATTCTTTCGGAAGAAATAGACGGCTTTATTCTGCTTTCGGAATCTATTATCAATCCGGATTTACAGAAAAAAATTCTGGATTATATCAGAATGCAAAAACATGTCCCGATTGTGATTATCGGCACACCTCTGCCACATTTTGTTCTTCCGCAGTTCTATTTTATCAATACCAGCGATGAAGCCGATTTGCAGGACATTACCAGCCATCTGACGGAACAGCATGGCTTTACAGAAATACATATTCTGACAGGAAATAAAAATAATCTGGCATCTGTCAAACGTGTGGAAGGCTACCGGAACGCACTGGAAGCGCACGGCATTCCCTATCGGGAAGAAAACGTCTTTTACGGAAATTTCTGGATGAATTCCGGTCAGGAACAAGCAAGAAAATATATTTCCGGAGAACGGGAATTTCCGCAGGCACTTATCTGCTGTAATGATTATATGGCCTACGGCTTTCTGGATGAATGTATTATGCAGGATATTCCCATTCCCGAAAAAACAGCCGTCATCGGGTATGAATATATCAGGGAACGGCGGTATCATTCGCCCCTGCTGACAACTTATCAGAGAAACAGACGTGCTCTGGGAAAAGAAGCCGTCCGGCTTCTGAAAGAAAAACTCGAAACAGGCACTTACGGAGAATTTGTCCCTCCCAAAGGAAGACTCATTGCCGGCGATACCTGCGGATGCGGTGCGGATTCTCAGGACATCAAGCAGGAAATCCGTGATATGCAGACAAAATCAAAATATGATTTTCTGCATCTGTTCAGCCAGTTGGAACAGCATCTTACAAAATGCCGGACAATTGAAGAATTCGCCGGAAAATGCAGGGAATTTCGTTTCATGATTCGTGATGCCGACAAGCTTTTTCTTTGCCTGTATGAAGACTGGTATGAAGAAAAGCCGTCTTCCGAAAAAATGGTATGCTATAATTTATTGTCTGACGAAGTGCCTGTATTATATCACAAGCAGAAATTTTCCCGTATTTTCAGAGGCGCCCCCGCACCGTATTATTTCTGCCCGCTGTTCTTCGACCAGTGCGAACTTGGCTATATCATACTCAGTTTTGACCATCCGGATACGTTCGACCATATCTTCCGGAACTGGATGAAATCTATCGCAAACAGTCTGGAATTTCTCTGCATGAAAAATGATATCCGCTATCTGACCCAGTGCCAGAATCTTTCCGAACAGCGGGATACGCTTACTGGTATGTATAACGAAAAAGGTATGAGAAATGTTTATAAATCGGCAGATAAAAATCAGTTATTCATGACAGCTCTGCGGATTCCTGAAAAAAATGCGTCCGGCATGAAAGAAGCGGACAGAGTATCGGCAGTGCTCGACTGCGCCGAAGCTGTCCGGCAGTTCTGCGGAAATCCGGAGGATGTCTGCGGAAAAGTATCGGAAAATTTATTTCTCTGTCTGGTGCACAGCCCGCATGATGCCGGATTTCTGGAACAGCATTTGTCAGCCGTTCTGTATCAGCATGGTGTTTATATGAAAGAATATGGAGTGGATTCTTTTGTTTGCTGTGCCGTGCCGTGTCACATGCGCTCCTATGCCGAATGTCATGCGGAATGTATCGAACGTCTGGAGGAAAAATGCCGGATTTTTTCCGAACAGCAGAAACATCCGCATTATAAGGAACTGCATAAAATACGAAATCAGATATGGCAGAATCCGGAAAATACATTCAATTCTGAAGAAGTCTATGCACTCTATAACGGAAGCAAAGGCTATTTCCGGCAGATTTACCGGCAGTGCTACGGCATCACGCTTCATGATGACTGTACTTCGGCACGGGTAGCAAGAGCACGGTATCTGCTGACAGTGAGCGTACTGAGCATTTCGGAAATTGCACGCCGGTGCGGTTATGCCGATTCCAAATATTTTATGCGTCAGTTTCAGCAGGAAACAGGCTTTACAGCGGTGCAGTACCGCAACATGATGCGCTGAACTGATACAAACCTGATAGGAGTATTATTCTATGTATATGCAAGATAAAAAAACTCTGGTTTGCTGTCTTGCGTTTCTGCTTGCAAGTGTTTTTCTCGTATGGCTGTTGATTTCACAGACACTGACACTGCATCAGAAGCTTGCACTCGGACTGGTGAAACCTGATGTCATTTCTGTTGCAATGCCTCTGCCGGAAAATATGTCAGATGTCAAAACAACATTTGAAAGATTAACTGCCGGATTTGAAAAACAATATCCGGAGTTCGGCATCGATTTGAAAATTTATGCCGACAGTTCCGAAATTCCCGAAGATTCTGATATGTATCTGGATTATCAGAATCCGGAAATACAGTCTGCGGATTTGTCTGCAATTTATCGGGAACTCAATATGCAGGACTATCTGACAGATTTTTCAGAAAGAAATACAGTGATTCCGCTGTCATTCAGCATTCCAGCGGTTTATTATGATATGGCAGATATGAATTTATTACAGAAATTCGCCGGAAAAGACAGCATCGAACTCAGCAGTCTGCCGGAAACAACTTTCCGGAAAGCAGTCAGTGAAGCATTTTTTCAGGAATTTCTGAATCATCCGGAATATCCCGTTTTTGATACTTCTTCCCGCATGTGTCAGACTGAACAGAATCCGGCATCTTCCGGCAGAATTCACATGATTCCTGTTACCGAAAACGGCAGTTATCAGAAAATTTTTCACAGCTTATGTACAGTCCGTGCACAGAGTGAGAAAAATAAACAAAATATTGCCATGCTTTGGATTGAATATCTGCTCTCAGAAGAAGCGCAGACAATTCTGTTTGCAGAACATTACGGAGATTTGCCCCTGCATGAATCAGCCTTTGATACGGCAATCAGTCAGCATCAGGAGTTCCACGGACTGGAAGTTCTCAAAGCTGTACCGGAAACGGAGGAAATCAGCGGATGAATTCTATTTTGAAAATTTTCATTCCGGTGCTGTTCTGCATGGTGTGCTGTGCCGTGCCGTTAGGCATCTGGCTGAAAGCCTCAGGTTCAGAACCGTTGCACAACGTTTCCTATGTTCCGGA
Source organism: Oscillospiraceae bacterium (assembly GCA_017430465.1). GTDB lineage: Bacteria > Bacillota > Clostridia > Oscillospirales > Ruminococcaceae > UBA3855. The sequence continues at coordinate 4,732 of JAFRMZ010000295.1, read as the reverse complement.
TGAAGATGCAGTACTCCTTCCGGAAGTGTTGTATCTTCCCAAAGAAGAAGCCGTTTCTCAGCTCACTGCACTGGGACTTCGGGTGATTGAAAAAGAAAAAATACATCATACTGTCATTCCGGAAAATCAGATTCTTACGCAGTCGCCTCCTGCCGGAACAGTTCTGAAATCCGGAGATACTGTCATGCTGACTGTCAGTGACGGCTGGTCGGATTATGTGCCCAGTCTGCTGGATATGCCAAAGGAAAAAGCATCGGAAAAGCTGATTTCTCTTGGTTTTTCTGTCGAGTATCAGGAAAGCTCCAGCGAAACTGTCGCTCCCGGCGCAGTCATGGCGCAGAGCGTTCCGGCAGATACCAGACTTTCACTCGGCAGTCAGGTCGTTTTGACAATTTCAGCAGGACGGGAAAATACCGATGTCACTGTTTATGAACAAGTCGGCAATTATATCGGCATGGATTTTGAAGAAGCCAAGGCACAGTTATCAGAATTATATCTCTATGCTTTGCAGGCCGATACTGTTTATGACCCTGATATTCCAAACGGAACGATTATTTCTCAGGATATTCCGGCAGGTTCAGCCGTTCCGCAGGGGACAAGCATTCAGATGCGAATCAGCCTCGGACAGGTGACCGTTCATGTGCCGGACTGTTCCGGAAAAACTGTTTCCGAAGCCCGAAAGCTTCTGGAAGATGCCGGCCTTGTCTGCATGGTGGTTTATACCGCATCAGGAGATTATCCGCTGGATGCCGTCATCTCGCAGGATACGCCGGCCGATTTGTCCGTTGCAAAGGGAAGCCGTGTCTGGCTGACCGCAAGTGTCGGCGCATCGAGCTATGTCATCAGTACGGGCGGATGGTCAGGAAATCCATTACCCTCGTTCAATATTTCATCAGAATCCGAAACGGAATTGCTTCCGGACGAAGAACTTGCAGATTTATTCGATACTGCGCCGGAAATCATCGACCCCGAAGAACCTGAAATACTTCCGCCGGAATTCGTTCCGGAACTTCCCACCGATGAACCCCTTACAGAACCCGTTCCCGAACAGCCCGAAATTGTTCCGGAATATGTCGAAGCCCCTGAAACTGCACCTTTCTGATTTTTTTATGATTTTTATCAATATTTATAAAATCTGCACAAAGAAAAAGAAAAATCTTTGTGCAGATTTTTCCAATAAATTCTATCACGCTCAGACGTACTATAAGCAGACCGGTAAAAATTCCGGTCATCGAAAAGGAGGAACATGCTGCACTATGACAGATTCACAATTTGATGCGGCTGTCGAAAGAATCCGGAACGGCGACAAAAATGCTCTGAAATTAATCTACGATGCGTACGGCGACAAGATTTACAGACTGTTTTTGAGCAAACTGCATAATCATCAGGACGCTGAAGATTTAACTTCGGATTTCTTTCTGAAACTCTGGGAATGTGCATCTTATTATCAATCCGGAAACGGCCACCGGTGCTGGATGAATACCATCGCCAGAAATATGGCTGTCGATTATTTCCGAAAATCCGGAAGGGAAATCCCTGCCGAAGATGTCGAAATAATGAATCATGATGCCTTTACAGAACATACGACAGCAGAAGATACGACTATTAATAAAATGCATACATCACACTTGTTATCATCATTGTCGGATGAGGAACAAGAAATTGTGCAGATGCATATTGCAGCAGAGCTGACTTTTCGGGAAATTGCCGTCATACTGAAACGACCTCTCGGCACAGTTGCGTGGAAATATCGGACTGCTATCGGAAAATTACAAAAACTGGCAAAGGAGGGAGAAACGGTATGACAAAAAAAGAAATCGAGGAGAGATTACAAAAGGAAATGCACCAGAATATCCCCGATAAAGATGCTTTGTGGCAGAAAATTGAAAACCGTCTGCCGGAACAGCCTGTTTCCCAGCCAGTCAGAAGAAATCTGAAAATGACTTCCGGAAGCAGATTCATGACAATTGCTGCATGTTTTCTGCTGGTTATCGCCGGAATGCGTTTTTTCAGTACGGTGAAAAACCTGAATCAACCGAATGAAACTGCTGCTGAAAATTCCGCCGTTCCTGCTGATGATGCAGAAGCCGGAGAAAATGCCCTTGCAGAAAATCAAGCAGATACTGTTCCGGAATACCCCGCAGTAGTTCAGCAACATACAGAAAATCAGGAAATTCTGAAATATCAGAATCTGCATCTTCCGCAGGGAGAGAACATCGCCTCACAGGTGAATCTGTCCCGTCTCGGAACGGACGGCGAATATTTCAGCGAAGATGAAATCTTAGCAAAGACCAGTTTATTTATTGATGTCAAAATTCTCGAAGGTGCACAGAATCCCGATTCCGGAAAGATGGAATATACCTTGCAGATTCTGGATGTATACGGCGGTGAACTCAATGCCGAAACCATTACGCTCGAAACGAGTTCAGCTTATATTCTGGAGCAGAATCATGAATATGTTCTTCCGGTGACTGCCGATTGCAGTCTTGCTTATGAATGCGCCCCCCAGATTGAAAAAACGCAGGATAACAAGCTTGTCATCCCGAACGGCTGGTATACGCTCATGCAGGGCGAAACGACTCCGGTTTTATACGACAGTATCGGAAAAGATGACTATTTCTATGACAGAATGTATCTCACAAAAGATTTGAATCTGGATTTGTTAATTCAGAAATGGCAAAGCCTGTAACTCTAAGGAGGTTTTATTATGAAAAAATTACGAAAAACAGCTCTGCTGACAGTTATCTGTCTGACAGCCGTATTCTATAACGCATGTGGCGCAAGTGACGGAAATTATAGTTCTCCCAGTATCGCGCCCAATAACAGCAAATCAGCCTCACAGGATAACGCCGGCGTTCCCGCCTACGAACAGTCCGCTGATGCCGAAGCCGAAGGCGGTGAACAGTTCTTTAATACCGAAGAATATGCCCAGATTGTCGAGAACGGCTTTATCAATACCGCCGAGGAGAATACAAGCACTTTCTCGATTGATGTCGATACCGCTTCTTATTCCAATGTGCGCCGGATGATTCAGGACGGCTATTATGACAACATTCCGCAGGCGGTCAGAATCGAAGAAATGATTAACTATTTCAATTATGATTATCCCGTTCCGGAAGATGATTCGCCGTTTTCCGTCACGACCGAATTAAGCACCTGTCCGTGGAATCAGAACAATCAGCTTATGCTTATCGGCTTGCAGGCGGATAAGATTGATTTAAGCTCCCGTGTGCCGATGAATCTCGTTTTCCTGATTGATGTCAGCGGTTCGATGTATGGTGACGACCGTCTCGGACTCGTGCAGAAGGCTGTCAACATGCTGGCCGAAAATCTCAACGAAAATGACAGAGTCTCTATCGTGACTTATGCCGGATATGAATCTGTCGTGCTCGAAGGCGTTGCCGGAAACGAAACCCAGAAAATTACAGATGCTATCAGCAATCTGACAGCCGGAGGCTCTACCGCTGGAGAAGCAGGAATCAAGAAAGCTTACGAAATCGCAGAAAAATATTTCATTCAAGGTGGAAATAACCGAGTTCTGCTTGCTACTGACGGCGATTTGAATGTTGGTGTCTCCTCCAGCGAAGAACTCAAAAAACTTGTCGAAAAAGAACGTGATACCGGTGTGAATTTATCTGTTCTCGGTTTCGGATACGGCAATCTCAAAGATGAAAAGCTTGAAACCCTCGCCGATAACGGAAACGGCAATTATTCCTATATCGACAGCGAATTAGAAGCTAAGAAAGTCCTGATTCAGGAAATGGGCGGAACGCTCTACACCGTTGCAAAGGATGTTAAATTACAGCTTGAATTCAATCCCGAAACCGTGCAGAGCTATCGCCTGATTGGTTATGAAAACAGAGTGCTCGCCAATGAGGATTTCAATAATGATAAAGTCGATGCCGGAGAAATCGGCGCAGGACATTCCGTCACGGCTTTATATGAGATTGTTCCGGCGGAATCGGATGCTGATAATCTTCTGAAACTTGCCATGAGATACAAAGCCCCTGACGGCGAACAGAGCCTTTACAAAGAATTTGAAATCCTGAAATCCGGAAGCTGGTCTGACCAGATGCAGAAAAATGAAGCCTTTGCCTCTGCCGTGACAGAATTCGGAATGCTCCTCAGAAACAGCCAGTATGCAGGCACATCAAGCTGGGTGCAGATTCATGAACTGCTGGAACAGACGGATATTGCAGACGAATACAGAGCACAGTTTACAGAGCTTGTCGATGAGGCTTATCAGGCAGGATTGCTTCCGGAATTCATGAATGAACTGGATGCCCCTGTTCCGGAAACAAATCCCGTTCCGGATGAAAACACTCCGCAGGAATCTGAAAATCAGGGAGAAACTGTAACAGCATCCGCCGGATATGATTTCACTATAACAGCCTATTATCAGGGGAATCAAGTCGAACTGCCTGACCCTGAAAGCTTCGTCACACTGGCGGAAATGTATCTGAATCAGGAAGATGCTCTGAATCAGTATGCTGACGGACTTATCGAGAGCAATGCCCAGCAAAACGGCACTTATGTCGATATTTCCTATCTGGATACCTACGAAAAAGACGGCAAGATGCTGACATTCACCAACGGCGAAACTTTCAAGAGCTATGGTCTGACAATTCTGATTGACGGAGATACTGAACAGCTTATCATCAACAATGACGGCTACAGAAATGTCTATGTTCTGCCGAAAGTTGTCAAAGATGAACTCAATCTTCGTATGATG
>JAFRMZ010000294.1 GCA_017430465.1 Oscillospiraceae bacterium | reverse complement strand
TTATGATGGGAGAAAAACATAATTGCTTATTGATGCAGATTAATCAGGCCGACAATATGTTTCATAATCAGGAGGGCATCGGAAGAAGTTGGCAGGCCATCGCCGTCTACGTCAGAATTTTTAACGCCCTGTTCGGAAAGGGTTTCTTTTCCGAGGATGGCTTTATTCAGAACGATAACGTCCAGAATATCAATTGAACCACTTCCGTCAGCATCACCGAGGAGAACGGGAACTGTTTCGGGCTCAGGTTCGGTAACAGGTTCAGTCGTTTCGGGTTCGGTAACAGGTTCAGAATTCTGCTTTTCCTGTAAGAATACGGTATAATTCACGCACTGATAAGACTGCCCGTTCGAGCCGAATGTGAGAGTATCTCCGGCAGAGAAATTTTTCTGATAAATCACAAATGTCACATCATTGGAGCTTGTTGCAGTGAGGTCAGTTTTTGTCCAGTCTGTCAGGAAAGCCGGAGTATTTTCAACTCTGGAATCGACAGCCACGGAAACGGTAATATCTTTTACAGCAACGGCAGTTCCGGCAACATCGCCCGTAAAGTTTTTAGAATCACATGCAGTCAGAATCTGTTCCGCACCGTTCAGGGATTCCGGAAGGGTTGTCCATGTAAAATCACGGTCGCCGAACAGCAGTGAGCCGACTCCGGCATTTTCAGCGAATTTCCAGTCGGATGCGTTTTCAGAATCGTTCACAAGAAGATTTTCGGCTAAGATACCGTTCACCGGAACGGCTTCCCGATTGAACCTGAACCAGTTCATATTGACAAGATAGCCCTCTCCGCCTGTAAACTTGATATACAGATTATGCTTTCCGGTAATTGCCGGAATATTGAAAGTCACAGTTTCCCATTTGGAAAAGCTTCCTGTTCCGGCATAGCTCATACTTGCAACAGGGGTATTCAAAGAATCGAGATATAATTCAATTCCGGCCGTATTGCCTGATAATCTTGCAGTAAAGCTTTTTGCACCGTCCTCGAAGTCCAGACGCTTGTACATGACATAATCGCCGTTCTCAATAAAGCCGATATTCTGATTTCCGGATTCGTCGGTAGTATCTTCTGTTCTGATACCCTCCTGAGAAGCGAAATCTTCGGCTTCTATCTGCTCGAACGGGGAGTTATACTCCAGCGAGCCCGTTTCCGGAGAGCATTCGACAACGCCTTCGGGGAACGCATTGACGGTTAAGTCATTGATATAATATTCAATATTAGTATAGCCTAATCCGCAGTAGTCGCCGTTGATGTCGGTCGGGTCATTCGGATTCAGTCCACGGAGTTCTTCCCATTCGTCATCCATACCGTCATTATCGTTATCGGTGATTTCCTTTGTCATGACAGCGGACGGATAAGTATAAGTAACCCCGCACTGGATATTATATTTATCCAGATTTGTCTGAGAAGAATCATATTCCGCCGTACCACTGCAAGAGCCTGTTCCGTTTGCTGTTTCATAGGCGCACTGCTGGTCGATGGCGGTACGTTTATCGGAAGAAATGCCGTTTCCGGCAAAACTGATAACATGCTGATAAGAAGCCTCTGCACTTTCGCAGGTAGTGGCTGTCGAAACGTTTTCGCCGTTTACGATAGTCTGGAAGGCGGTATCGCTGTGCAGGTCGGTCATTGTAATGCCGATAGTTTCTTTCAGAGTCACACCTGACCAGTTGTCATAAGTGATGCTGTTCAGAGAGCCGTCCTGCATAATCATCTGATTTCCGGCGCAGTAGACTTTAAAATTTTCAGGTTTTGTCCCGCTGTCGACATACATCCAGTGATAACCGCCTGTTGTACTGTTGCCGGCTTTGAGCGTATTATTGACATAGTTCAGATGACCGATTGTGCCGTAAGCTGTCTGATAACCCCAGTCATAAATAATATTGTTAGTAAAATCGGCTGTTTCCTGTCCTTCTACTTTTCCACGGAAGTTTCTGGAAACGTTGTGGATAATCAAATTGTGGTCAAATGTCAGATAGCCTTTGCCCATCATGATACCGAAACCATGCAGACCTTTTGCATGTCCGCCCCAAGAGTCAGCAGGACCAAGAACAGAATATTGTACTGTATAATATTCATTATTGGAATACAGACCCCATTGTTCATCTGTTGTCCATCCCATGGAGCAGTGGTCGATAATGGAATTAGAACCCTTTGCACCGCCCCACGCATCATTGCCGGAGCTGGTCGAAGCATAAGGTCCGGGACGGGAGCTGATAAATCTACAGATGATATTATCACCACTCATGCCCATTTTGTAATTTTTGAGCGTGATGCCTGAACCGCCCGGTGCAGTCTGGCCTGCAATAGTGATATTGCTCTGGCAGAGAATATTGCTTTTCAGTTCGATAGTACCGCTGACATCGAACACAACGATTCGGCCGGACTGACTGACGGCATCACGGAATGAACCTGCTCCGGAGTCGTTCAGATTGGTAACGTGATAGACTTCGCCTCCACGACCGCCGGTAGCATATTTACCAGCTCCGACCGCACCCGGAAATGCAAGAATATTTCCGGCGGCACTGACCTTTTCTGTATTCTGCAAAGAAGTGCCGGCCATCGGCATGATACTGAGCATTACTGCGCAGATTCCTGCAAGATGCCGTTTCCAGCTTTTTTTAATTATCATAAGGAAATTCCTCCCTAAAATATTTATTTTCTGTGAATAAATTTTATCTGTTTTTATTCTATCATATTTTTCAGAAAATTGCAATTGCAATTATGATTATTTTTATTGCAATTTCACTCCTGTTGACAAAACCGGCTTTTTGCTTTATAATCATATCAGGAGATGAATCAGCATGAAATTTTTTCAGAAAAAACAAAACATCCTGCCTCTGCCGGAAGGTTTTACAGAACGGGACATCCGTACAGAATCGAGTATCTGCACAGGAGAAACAACTATCGGCTTTTACAGTCGGGAAGATAAAAAGCTCCATTATGCCGAGCTTGTCCGTTCAGCAGAAGACATTCAGGCATTTTACAGCAAATACGGAAAAACAGCCCCCTGAATGCAGGGAGCTGTTTTTTATTTATTCTTCGTCATTTTCCGGAAATTCTTCATCCGGAGATTCATCATCATCGTCATCATCTTCCTCATGATGATGCTTTTTCTTTTTGGCCTTGACTGTTTTGGGCTTTTTCTGTTCTTCCTCCTCATCGGCATCCGAAGGCTTGTTTTTCCTGAATGCCAGAACCAGAATTGCAATCACGGCGAGAGCAATCAGGATGCAGGTAATCACAAGCAGAAGCATTTTCTTGTTGCCAAGCACAGAAGCATAACCGCCGGCACGCTTCAGCACGATACTGCCTTCACGGCTGACAAGCGTGTAATCCATCGCATCGCAGATAAAGCAGTCTGAGCCTGTCCAGTTCGGAGCAAATACAGCTTCCTTGATATTTCCGGCAAGGCTGACACCGACTTTGGCTTCCAAATCCGTGCCGATATTCTGCACATAGCACGGAAGGGCAGTTTCATCGGAATTATGCCAGAATACCAGATTGCTCTGAACACCGTCTGCACTGTTGTTCAGAACGCTGGGTTTTCCGCCGAGCTGAATCGGAACAGTATTCATTGCAAGGATTCCGCCACCGACCCTGTTTTCACCGGATGCGACATTATTCTGAACTGCTGCTTTTCCTTTGAGTGTGAACACAGCAGTATTATTCAGAAGCACACCGCCTCCGTGAACGGCCACGTTGCTGGAAACAGTTCCGCCGGAGATAATCAGTTCACCGGCCTGTGCGTAGAAACCTCCGCCGTCCTGCGCAGTATTGTCGGAAACATCTCCGCTGACGAATTTGCAGACACCATCCGAAACGGCAATGCCTCCCCCGCATTGTCCTGCGGTATTGCGGGCGACAGTTCCTCCACTCATACTGAATGTACTGCCTTCGCCTGCGAGAAGCACACCGCCACCGCTGACATCGGTATGATTTTCGACAATATTACCGCCCCACATGTTGACGGTTGCACCGGCTTCGATATAGATGCCTCCTGCACCGTTGGAACTGTTTCCGCCGGTAATCCTGCCACTGCTTCCCATTTCGAGATTTGTATCTGTCAGGTTCAGCGTACCGCCTCCGGCTACATGAATGACTTCGCCGTGTTCGACTGCAAATTCCAGATTCCGGTTAATACTGTAGCCGTTCAGGTCAATTGTCACTTCATGTCCGGACGGGATATTCAGAACGCCGTCATAGACAAAGCCAGTTCCTGAGCCGAATCTTGTTCCGTAGGAGGATTCCCAGTCGGCATAGAGAATTACTGTAGCAGAAGTACCGGTCATAGCAGTATTCCACATAGCCTCTGCACCGCCGGAACTAGGATTGTCATAATAATAAGAAGTCACGTTGTTGACCGTAACGGATGCAACTGCACCTTCTGGAACAAAGACAGCACTTTTGGCAGGCAGTTCCGGCACGGATGCCAGAAGCAGAACTCCGGAAAGCATTGCTGTTAACATGCGCTGTAATTTCATGATGTATCTCTCCAATCAAAAATTTAAACTGCTATTATTTATTATACCTCGAATCCGCAAAAATTACAATGACATAAAAAAACAGATTTATCCTGTTGATTTGCCTTGTGTTTTTGTGCATTTTGCCAAATTTGGAATTTAAAAGTCTCTTTCTTGACAAATCCTGTAATTTGCGTTATACTTAATAATATATATTTTTCAGGAAACGGAGCTGATACTTTTCATGAATCAGATTTTAAACAAGCTGGAACGCAGGTATTCACAGTATGCAATACCAAATCTTATGACAATTCTGGTATTTGGCATGGGGCTGGTATTTTTGCTGGATACGTTTACTTCAGCGAATCCGGATTATACCTACACACTGAGCTCGCTTCTGTATTTTGACTGGGAGCTGATTAAAAAAGGACAAATCTGGAGAATCATCACATTTTTGTTCATGCCGGAAGGAGATTCCGGACTGTTTATTATTTTTCAGTTATATTTCTACTGGCTGATAGGGAAAGCACTCGAATCGCACTGGGGCAGTTTCCGGTTTAATGTTTTTTACTTTATCGGTGCAATAGGCTCGGCAATAAGCGGAATCTTTACGGGATATGCAACAAACGAATATTTAAATCTCTCTATGTTTCTGGCATTTGCGACACTGTTTCCGGATTTTCAAGTATTATTGTTTTTCTTTCTTCCGGTCAAGATGAAATTTCTGGGATGGCTGTCCGGCGCAGGACTGCTTATCATGCTGATAATTTATCCGTGGACATACAAAATCGCAATTCTGGTTTCGATGCTGAATTTTATTTTATTCTTCGGCAGGGATTTCTGCAACAGAACAAAATTATTTTTCAGAAAAATCAAATTCCGGAATCAGAATAAAACTAACTGGAAAAATAATCACTGGTGGGAAGATGATGAAAACAATCCGTGGAAAAAATAAAAAAAGCCTGCTTTCGGTATCCGGAAGCAGGTTTTTGTTGTAATTCAGCCTATCACGATGTAATCAGAAAGCACATAGCCTGTAAGATTCTTCCATGTGACGACATACCAGTGATTCGCCGTGCCGTATACGGTGACGGCTTCGCCGTTGGGAATGGAGGCAATCCGTGCGCCGTTGATGCTTGGATAGCTTCGCAGATTCAGTCCCGAACCATCCGTCACAACAACACCTTTCACGACCTGCGTGGGGGTCAGAAACGGAATGCCGAAATAATCACAAAGCGATTCTGTAATATTAGAAGCAATTTGATTCAAACTGCCTCTAATCCAGTCAGCATCTTCCGGATTGTCATGATAACCCAGTTCACAAAGCACGGCGACAGCGTTTGTCCGGTTGACTTCTCCGAGCGTAACAGTCGGCCGTGCCGTGACTTTGGAAGGCAGAGGATAGATGCTTTTCAGATTATTTGCGATAGTAATCGCCAGTTTTTCGCTTGCCATGCTGTAGGGGGAATAATAAATATCAATTCCCCGAAGCTGACCACTCATACTCTCCGGCGAAGCATTGGAATGCAGTGCAACATGCGCATCATAATAAGCCGAATTTGATTCCGCAATTGCCGATGATACCGGCAAATCCGGATTGTTTCTGACAAAGGCAATTCCGCTTGCCCTCAGATAGGGTTCCATCGCATCGGCGAGCAGATTCATATATTGTTCTTCCGTACCGCCTCCCGTATAGGGATTATATTCCTGCGTGGAAGGACTTAAAAAAATCTTTGGCATGAACAGACTCCTTTCAGGATAATACTATATTCTATGCCAAAGATTCTTAATTTGTTCAGATTTTGCTGTAGACGATATTTCTCATGAGTTTTGCCGTGGGAGTCGTGCCGGCGCAGGAAGTCTGCACCCAGAAAAAAATGACAAGGTGTTCTTTCGGGTCAACGCAGAAATATGTTCCTGTCCAGCCGTCCCAGCCGAATTCGCCCAGATTGGCAATCGTGCCGGCAGTTTTCTTATCTGTCAGGACACGGACCAGACAGCCGTAATCATAGCCACGGAGCGAATCCCAGTTCTGGTCTGTCCGGAAGCTTTCTCCGCCGATTTGCGGAGTCCGGATATATTCCAGAGATTTTTCACTAAGAATTCTTGTGCCATCCTTGGCGATTCCTCCGTTTGCGAGAGCATTCGCAAACTTGGCATAATCCGGAATTGTCGAGCAGAGTCCGCATCCGCCGGAAATGAACGCCGGCAGAGTCTTGAAATCATTCATGCCCAGATAACAGCCGGTATCCTGCACAAGCTTTTGATTTTCCATCATATATGCCATTGTAAAGCGTTTTTGCTTTTCTTCCGGAACATAGAAATCCGTATCTGTCATTCCCAGCGGGGTGAAAATATTCTGAAACAGATAGTCCCTGTAATCCATGCCGGAAACCGCCTGCACGATTCCGCCGAGAACATCGGCAGATATGCCATAATCCCAATGTGTGCCGGGGTCGAATTCAAGCGGAATTTCTGCGATTCTTCTGCAATATTCTGCAAGGCCGACAGGCTTGTCTGTTTTTCTGCGCTGTTCCATTTCATAATAGAATGCCGAAACGTCTTTCTGGGTCTGATTCATACAGTTTCCGTAAGGCATACCGGAAGTCATATTCAGCAGATGCTGAACACGGAGTTCCGTACCGGCCGGACGTACCTTACCAGTATCGGCATCATAAACTTTCATATCAGCGAATTCCGGCAGATACCAGCTCACCGGAAAATCCGGATGCAGTTTTCCCTGTTCGGCCAACTGCATCACGGCGACTGCGGTCACGGGCTTTGTCATGGAATAAATCCGGAAAATGGAATCTTTCTGCATTTTCTGATTTTCTTCCCGATTTGCCATACCGAACGAATTTTCATAAATACATTCATAATTCTGATAAACAGATGCATTTGCACCGACAAAATCACCGTTTTGCAGACAGCGTTCTATCATGGTGTCGAGTAATTCTTTCATACATATCCTCCTGATAACTATATTTCATATTCTAATTCTGACGTATCTACTGCAATTGCCTGATTCAGCGAAAATGAATACAGATACGTCTGCTTGACAGGTGCATTCAGCACCAGTTCCATTGCTTTCTGGTACAGGCCTAGCTGACGGGCATATTTTCCGGTCAGTTCGGCAGGTTCTCTGACTCTGTCTGTTTTGTAGTCAACCAGCACCCAGCCGTCCGGCTCATGAAAGAGCAAGTCCACTGTACCAATCATGATGCCGTCTGTATCGAGATATTTTTGCAGAAGCGGAGAATTTTCCGGCAGATTCAGCATTCCAATCCGGACAAAAAGCTGTTTTTCCTTCATGATATTATCAGAAGCAGCAATTCTCTGATACAGGTCACTGCTGAAAAATGCCCTGATTTTCTCCGGCCGGATAGATTCAGCCTCGGCGGGTTCGAGAATATCGGCTTTCTGCATTCGTTCGAGTTCGTCTTCGGGATTTTCAGAAGCTTTTTTGAAATCCATGAACTGCATAATCTTGTGAATGGCCGTACCTCTGGAAGCACCTCGCAAACGTCGTCTGCCTTCTTCATCTTCCAGCATGAAATCAGGCAAATCGGCCTGTTCGGAGAAGTCACTTTCCTGATGCGACAGAGAAGTGACACTTAGTTTGGCTGGGAGTTCCGTCAGGCGGTTATCATACTGATACTGCATTTGTTTCCGCATCTGTTCCAGCAAAGACAAATCCGGTTCGGCCGGAAGTATCTGTTTCTGAACAGTATCTGTTTCGGGCAGTTCCGGCTGAGGTCTCCAGACCTGATATTCTGCAAGAGCAGAAGCAATGCTTGTCCCCTCGTCCATGGCTTTTTTGAGATAATCTGATTCTTCCGATGAAAACAGATATGCAAGAATCCAGTCCTGCATACTGCCGGATTCGACAGCGAATTCTGTCACTACCTGCGGACAGCTTTCCAGAAAACTGCTCATATTGCAGATATGTGTTTTGGGACGGCATCCGGTATAGATTTCGTTCATCACCAGAAACAGTTTCTGCTTGGCTCTGGTGAGGGCAACGTACAACAGACGCATTTCCTCACTTTTTTCTTTCTTGTCCTGCTGATATTTCAGATACTGATAAATGGCAGATGAAAATTTCAGACAGCGTTCACGGTCGATAAGCTGTAGCCCTGTCAGGCCATTTTCCTCGGTCAGCACCGGCGGAGGGGCAGGCCGCTTGCTGAACTGCCGTTCTGAATGAAGCAGAAATACAAACGGATACTCCAGTCCTTTGGATTTATGAATTGTCTTGACAGAGACATAATTTGCTTTTTTATTCGTCAGATTTGCCGAGAATTTTTCTCCGCTTTCCTTGAGATAATCCAGATGCCGAAGCCATCCGCCGAGGTTGCTTTGTGAAGTAAGGTCAGCATTTTCCCGATAATCCTGCGCATACTGTGCAAATAATTCCAGATGTTCCCGCCGGTCGTCAGCATGTTCCCAGAGACTCTGCAAAGACAGCAGGTCAGTCAGTTCATAGACTTCATAAATCAGCTTTTCCAGAGGCAGGGCATCGGCAAGGGAACGCATTTCTGCGAGCTGTCTGAGAAACTGCCGGCATTTCTGCGACAGTGCGGAATCTTCCTGTTCTGTCAGGCTTTGCATCTGTCTGTAGATTCTTCTGCCGTCACCAGAGACTTTCAGCACGGCCAAATCTTCTGGCGTAAATCCATAGACAGGTGACAGCAGAACACCTGCCATAGCAACATCTGTCATGGGATTATCAATCACACGGAGCAGATTCATCACAAACCGGATTTCAGGCAGAGTCAGGAAACCGTCATCTTCTTCGCAGGCGAACGGAATCCCTCGTTTCCGGAACGCTTCGCCGATAGTTCCGGCATGTTTCCGGAGTGAACGGAGCAGAATGCAGAAATCCTTATATTCACAAGGCCGGATTTTGCCGTCTTCCATAACGGGGAACTGTTCAGCAATCATTCTGACGATGGTATCCGCAGTGGCATCGGCCTGCAAATCCGTGACCGGAATATCGGACACAGATTTCGGCAAAAGCACCTGCACTCCCTGATAAGACAGGTCTAAGTTTTCATAATCAGATGCACCGAAATAGAGCTGTTCATGTGTATCATAGACAAGCTCACCGCATTTGGGAGACATGACGTTCCGGAACAGCCGGTTGATGAATTCAAGAATGCCGGATGAACTGCGGAAATTCTGATTTAAATAAATTCTTGCCATATCCTGACTCCGGCATTCCTCCAGCGGAACGCTGTCACGGACGGCTTTGCGGAAGTTTTCGGGATTAGCCTGCCGGAAACTGTAGATAGACTGCTTGACATCCCCGACCAGAAAAGCATTCGTTCCGTAATGCAGAGTTCTGCCGTCCGTAGAAATCCGGCAGTTCTGCGATAATAATTTAAACAGGCAGTCCTGTTTGTCGTTGGAATCCTGATATTCATCCACCATAATGAACGCAAATTTTCCGGAAAGTGTTTCAGCGAGTTCCGTCCGGCGGATGATGCCGTTTTCATCCACTGTTCCGAGCAGTTTCAGCACAAGATGTTCTGCATCGTCAAAACTGAGAACGCTTTTTTCCTGTTTTTCCTCAAACAGTGCATCCTGATAAGCTTCTGTCAGTTCCAGCAGAAGCGGAAGAACTTGTTTCTGAATTGCAGAATCTTCCTGCCAGAACCGGAGAGGACGCAGAAGGCTGTCATTGAGAGCCGTATATTTATTCTTGTAGATTTCTCGAATCTGCGCAAAAATTTCTTTGTCTTCCTCACGATAGTAGTCCATATTTTTCTTACCGCCGGGGAAAGGCTTGAATTTCTGAATCTGATATTTCAGAGGTTCTGCAAAGAGTGTCTGTACATCTGCATTTCTGATATAATTCTGCTGAGCCTGCATCTGACTAATATCGGCATTCAGAATTATTTCATATTTCCGGTCATCTGGCTTATCAAATGCTGATACTGCGAAGCTGCGGCTTTGTTCCGCAAGATGAATGCAGTCCTGAATTTCTTCTAGAAAGCATGTCCTGACCGCTTCTGCAAAAACGGAGTCTTCCTGACAGCACTGTCGGGCTTTCCGCATCCAGTAGGCAGGAAAGGCCAGTGAATTGAGATAATCGGCAGTCATGAGAATAAATTTTTCAAGTTCGGAATCATTCCGGATACAGAAATAATTAAACAGAACAGAAATATCCGGCCGGCGTTCCCTGCACCAGTTTTCGATAACTTTTTGCAGGGCGTGTTTCTTGAAGACATATTCTCTGGCAGGTTCGGCAATGCTGAACTGAGAAGATATCCCGCAAGCATCGGCATTTTCACGGATAAAGTCAAAACAGAAAGAATGAATGGTTGAGATTCTGGCATTGCCGAGGCCGGCTTTCTGGCGGATGAGCCATTCATAAAGGGTTCTGAACTGCGTTTCGCAGTCGGCATCCTGTTCAGAGAACGCATTCATCTCCTGTAAAACGGCGATTTTCTCCTGAACGGATTCTGCACGGTTCATTTTTTCAAGAACTTCTGAAAATTTCCTGTTGAGTCTTTGTTTCATCTGAGAAGCGGCATCTTTGGTAAATGTTACCACAATCATATCTTCGGCTCGGACACATGTATCAGGTGCAGGGTCGGAGAGTATCTGCAATAACCGTTCCACAAGAACGGCTGTTTTACCGCTTCCGGCGGCGGCGGAGACAATTACGCTCCTGCTTCGTGTTCCGATAGCATCTTTCTGCTGATTAGTCCAGTTCATCTTGTTCCACCTCCGTTGCGGATGATGTATCATCATCCTGATTCTGTTCAAATACAGTTTGCAGAGCCTGCTGTTTTTCTTCCTCGGTATGTTTCAGGGTTTCGGTTTCGGCATGACCGCAGATTTCGGCATAAGGACAGTAACCGCAGGGGGAATACTGCTGATATAAGTAAGGATTCGGGGCAGTATCGCCTGCATAAAGGCGGTCAGCCATTTCACAGATTTTCTTTTCGACATGACTGCGCAGATGTTCCAGTTGTTTCCGTGTAACGGAGAACAGAATATCCTTCTGCCGATATTTCATAACAGGTGCAGGCTGAGAGATTTCATCTTTCATATATGCGACAGCATCATCTGCAAGCAGACCTTTCATCTGATAGAAATCATGCAGGATTTCTTCTCTTGTCCGACTGGCTTCCTCACGGGAAGCATAGTCTTTTTCGGACGGCTGACCGCTGGGCAGATAGAGCACGCCGGCAGGACTGGCATTTCCGAATGCGCTTTGCTGTTCAAGGGCGAACAGATAAATCAGCATCTGCATATCCAGACCATCAGCGAGCTTTTCGGGAGAGAGAAATTTATTTCCGGTTTTGTAGTCCACAACACGCATGAGAAGCTGACCTACCGCATGACAAATATCCACACGGTCAATTTTTCCTTTGCAGAGAACCGAGCCGTTCCGGAGCGTGTACGGCTGCCAGCCATTGTGTTCGCCGAGTTTTTCTTCAAAGGCAACCGGCACAAACTGCGTTTTCTGTAATTCTGTCTGAATATTTTTCAGAAGCCGGAGGATGCTTTGCATGTTGATTTCATAATTCAACTGAAAACGTCCGTCACGGCGCACGGAGGAAGAAAAATTCTGTTTCTTGAATTCTTCGGAAAGTGTCCGGATTTCTTCCAGAAGCTGTTCTTCGGAGAGTTCTGTAAACTGCTCCTGATATTTTTTGAGGATTTGCTCAAGGCAGTAATGTGCAAAATTACCGATATTCTGCGCTGTAAGAGCAATTTTCTCCGGACTGTAGAGCTTCAGGCAGTAATTGCAGAAATACGAAAACGGACAGTTATAAAATTTCTCGATGCCGGACGGCGATAAAATCAATTTTTCTCCGAGCATTTTTTTCATTATGGCAGGGGAAGTACGTTCGGGCTGTTCCGGATTGGTTTCTGTCAGTTTCCGGACTTTAGCGGAATAGACAGGGTCAGTTTCAAGCATTTTGCGCAGTGCGGAAGTTTCTGGTGTATTCTGATGCAGATTCCGGACAAAATGGAAATAAACCGCCGGCATAGTCCATGCATAGTAAGAAAGCGGAATATCTCCCTGTTTTTGCAGAACAGGCGCATTTTTCGGGAACATGCCGGAAATTTCGCCCACAATAACAGACGGCTCTGCAAATTCATGTTCCGTATTCACTTCCGGATAAGTCAGATAAAGCTGTTCTGATGGTGCAGATAAAATTCTGTTAATAATCAGCAGTTCTTCGGAATACAGTTCCGGCAGAAGACGGGCTATCCGGATGTGATACACTTCCAGTTGTTCCAGCTCCTGCTGACTGAACACACTGTTCGGCTTGATTTCTCCGGGAAAAGCAGTTCCGCTTGCACCGGGAACGAATACCACAGCAGGGGCATTCAGCCGGACGGTGAGGATTTCATAAACAGTTTCAACCACACGGATGCTGTCGAGGGTTTCCGGCGGTGTAGAAAATCCGGTATTTTTCAGGAGCATGAGAAACAAGCCGGAAATTTCCTTGAGTGGCATTTTTTCTGCGCCCATGTTCCGGACAACAGTATTCATCGTACTGCCGAGGAGTTTCCAGAGTGTTGTAAATTCTTTTTGTTTCAGCACATCTGCAAGATGTGCTTCGTAAGCGTTTTTCTTCTCGTCAAGATGCTGATACAGCAGACGGCAGATTTTCCGGACATCGGCATCCTTGCAGAGGGCTTTGAGGGTTTTAAGTTCGGTTATGCACCGGCTTCGGACGTCTTCCACGGCTTCTCCGCCAAATTCTTCGGAACGCTGATTGATTTCGGGAGTGCCTTCCTGATAAAAAGGTTTTGTCCAGTCGTCCCGTTCGATGCTCCATGTAAAACAGAAATGTTCCAGCATGGCGATGATTTCGGCATCATAGCCGGAAAAGGGATTCTTAAGATATTTCAGCAGGCTGTCTGTTTTCCAGCTTTCGGAAGAAAGAATCTCCAGAAGCACTAAAAAATATCGCATTAATTCTGTATGCAGAACAGATTTTTCTGTAGCGATGTCATACGGCAGATGATACCGTGCAAAGGCTCTTTCCAGCAGAGGGCGATAAATCTCCGGTTCTTTCACGGCAATGGCAATATCACGGAAATGCAGTTCCGAATGTGCAGATAAAATATGATATACTGTAGCGCAGATATATTCAATTTCCGAGACTGGGTCATCTGCCTGAAAGATATGTACATGGTTCTGATACTGATTTTTTTGTTTGGCACTGCGGAAAATCTGTTCAGAAACAGCTTTCAAGTCCGGATACTCCGACCTTTTGTATTCCGGACAGTACTGTATGCTGACAGCATCCGGATGCAGTTCTTCAGCCTTCTGTTTCAGGTTGAGGAATGTCTGATTTCCGCCTTTAAAGATACCGCTGGGGACAGTGTCCGGTTTATCGGTGCGGAGGGAGATGCAGAATTTTCCGGCCTGATGCATCATGACATCAAGCATCTGATACTGGTCACCGGAAAAAACGCCGAATTCATCAAGATATACATGCAGATGCCGGAAAAAATCCTGTTTTTCGGCGAGCTGTACTGCACTGGTGAGGTTATTCAGATTATCACAGAGTTCTTTTTCTCGTAAAATTCTGTCATAAGCAGACAGAATTTCAGCGATGTCCTGCGTTTTATCCCGCAGAAGTCTGGCATCTTCAAACACGGGGGAAAGTTCCTGCATTTTTTCAGCTGTGATACCTTCCATGCGCATTTTAGTGATTAATTTCTGCAAATTATCAAGGGCTTCGGGATGATTCTGCCGGCCCAGCACACGGAGTGCGCTCCGCTGATTGCATTCCTGAATTGCCTGATATAAAAACAATAATTTTTCCTGTTCGGAGGCGTAGCTTTTTCCAGCAGAACCGCATTTCAGCAGAATTTCTCTGGAAAGCGTCTCAAAGCTGTAGACTTTCATTTGATTAAATAATTCTGCATCTAAAAAAGCGTATAATTTCTTCTCGGCTTCAAACGAGAACTGCTGAGGAACAATCAGAATAACGGGCTGATTGTTCTGCAAATCATTCCGGATATTCTGCATGAGCATCTGCGATTTACCCGAAGCGCATCCGCCCAAGATAAACTGAAATTTCATAAAGACTCCCCTTTTCCTGAATCATTACAGAAAGGCGGATGAACCGCCTTTCTGAAAACCATCATAAATTTTATTCTTTTACTTCATCATTGGCATCGAACACATCACCGCATTCGGGGCAGAATCTGGGCGGTTTTGCAGGGTCAGCCGGTTTCCATCCGCACTTGTCACAGCGATAGGTTTTTGCGCCGGCGGGCTTAGGCTTACCGCATTCTGCGCAGAAACGTCCCTGATTGAATGCACCGCAGGCGCATGTCCAGCCGTTGGCGGAAGGCTTGGGCTTACCGCATTCGATGCAGAATTTTCCGGTATTGGATGTACCGCAGGCACAGTTCCAGCTTTCAGCATTATCCGGAACGGAGGTTGCCGGCCGGACTGTCTGCTGCTGCGCCTGCATCTGGTAGAGAGCCTGTGCATTGAATCCGCCTGCCTGCTGTGCCATGTTCATATTCATGAAGCCGAGGGTTGCGCCTCCGCTGTTACCGGCAGCCGTTTTCATGGCATCGGCCTGTGCAGCGGTAAGTGTAGCGGCAGCCATGCCGGGGCTCTGGAGCATTCCGGCTCTCTGCGCCTGTTTGATTAAATCTTCATCTTCTTTGGAGGCTGTTGCAGAATTAATCATGACAGAAACAATTTCAATTCCACGTTTTTCCTTCCATTTCTGTGCAAGAGCCTGATTCATTGCATCCGTGATTTCCTGCGTATAGCCCGGAAGCGCACTATATCTGACTCCCTGTGCAGAAATCTGGGCGAATGCCGGTTGCAGAGCTGTCAGAAATTCGGCTTTGAGTGTGCCGGCAATCTGTTCTGTTGTATAATTCTGGGAAACATTTCCGCAGACGTTAGTATAAAACAGCATAGGGTCAGCAATTCTGTAAGTATACTCGCCGTTGCACCGGATAGCAATATCAATATCAAGGTTAATATTTCTGTCCACGACTCTGAACGGCACGGGATTCTGCGTGCCGAATTTATTATTCATAATTTCTTTCAGATTAAAGTAATAAATTCTCTGGTCATGGCCGGTATCACCGCCGTAGCCGATTCTCTGGCCGATTTTCTTGAACGTTTCTTTGATGCTGTTGCCGAGACTGCCGGAAAAAATACTAGGTTCTGTCGATGTATCATACGTATACTCGCCGGGCTGGGCGCATAGTTCGACCACTCTGCCATTGTCGACAATTATCATGCACTGGCCGTCAGCGACAGCAATTCCGCTTCCGTTGGTGATGATGTTGTCACTGCCTTTGGTATTGGAAGATTTTCCGGAAATCCGTTTCTGTCCTTTTGTGACAAGCACATTGGACGGCAGAGACTCACAATAGAAAAACTCCTTCCACTGGTCAGCCATAGTACTGCCGACCGCACTGAATACTGCTTTCAATAAACCCATAGTAAAAACTTCCTTTCTGATACAAAATAATAGCATACTTATTATAGCATAATTTTTGTCAGAAGTCAATGACTTTTTTATCCGGAAAAATAAAATATTTGTGAAATATGCAGGAACACTTGCTTTTTTCTTGACTTATTGATTTTTTTATGGTATGATTTGTTTCAGAAAGCGAGTGAAGCCATCATGAAATCTTATCCAAAAATACTGTCAGTTCAGGATATTTCCTGCGTGGGACAGTGTTCCCTGACAGTTGCCCTGCCGATTTTATCCGCATGCGGTGTGGAAACCTGTATTCTGCCGTCAGCAGTGCTGTCAAATCATACGGCATTTGAGAATTTTACATGTCATGACCTGACAGATGATATTCCGGAAATTTCGGAAACATGGCAGAAAGAAAACATTCAGTTCGATGCGTTCTATACAGGTTATCTGGGCAGTATCAGAGAAATTGCCTATGTGCAGGAAATTTTCCGGAAACACGGTACAGCGGATGCGCTCACATTCGTTGACCCTGCTATGGCTGATAACGGCAGATTCTATTCCGGATTCGGCCAGTCCTATGCCGATGCCATGAAGCCTTTGTGCTTCGGCGCAGATGTCATGCTCCCCAACTTAACAGAAGCCTGTCTTCTGACAGATACCCCCTATCGGGAAACTTATGACGAAGACTATATTTCTGACATACTCCTGAAAATGCATGAATCCGGCGCAAAACGGATTATCTTAACCGGAATCGGCTACACACCAGATACAACCGGAGTTGTGATTTCTGACCGGAATCAGATGCAGTATTATCAGCACCGGAAACTGCCTAGGAGCTGTCACGGAACAGGTGATGTCTATGCTTCTGCCTTTGTAGGTGCATATCTGCACGGAAAATCCGCAGAAGAATCCGCCAGAATTTCGGCAGATTTTACCCTGAAATGCATTGAAAACACGATTGATGACCCGTCTCACTGGTACGGTGTCAAATTTGAAACCGCTCTCCCCGAACTGATACATCAGTTCGCATGATAGATAAGAGAAAAAGGGTGCAGTAAAGCACGGAATTTCTTAGAAAATTCCGTGCTTCTGCATTTATTTCCTATTTTTTTCTGTAGTGAAAGTGAATCCGGAACAGAACAAACAGAACACAAAGAATTGTCACACCGGTATCGGCAAAGACAGAAAGCCACATGTTCGCAAATCCGAAGAAAGCCAGAATCATAATCAGAATCTTGACGGACAATGCCAGCCCGATGCAGATTCTTGCTGTCTGATTGACACGCTTTGCGATTTCCAGAGCAGTCAGGATATGTGCAGGGTCAGAACCGAGCAGAACCACATCAGAAGCTTCCATAGCGGCATCTGCACCGCTTCCCATTGCCATGCCGACATCTGCACCGGACAGAACAGGCGCATCATTGATGCCGTCACCTACAAACATAACTGCGCCGTGTTCCTGACGGACTTGTTTCAGATATTCAGGCTTTTCTGTTGGAAGCAGTCCTGCATGAACTTCCTGAATCTGTAATTCTTCAGCAACTTTCTGTGCATGTTCAGAGCTGTCGCCGGTCAGCATGACCGTATAGATGCCTTTCTGATTCAGTGTTTTTACAGTTTCGGGGGCGTGTGCCTTGGGCATGTCAGAAAGTACCAATCTGCCGTAGTAGGCATTATCAACAGAAACATAAATACATGTTCCGGCGCAACTGTATGGTACAAATTCAACATTGAGTTCTTCCATCAGCTTTTCATTTCCGCAGGCGACCTGCCGGCCGTTTACCTGTCCGATGATGCCACGTCCGGCGAGTTCACGCACCATCTTTGCCGGTTCGTATTCAATCCCCTGTTCCTGCATATAAGCAAGAATGCTTTTGGCTACCGGATGGGAAGAATAGCTTTCACAAGCGGCGCACATCTGAAAGAGTGCTTCTGTATTGCAGTCAGTGGTTTCCGCTTCCGTGACGGTGAACGTACCTTTTGTAAGCGTTCCGGTTTTATCCATTACAACGGCCTTGATTTTCTCAAGAGCTTCGATAGAAATGCCGTCTTTAAAGAGAATGCCCTTTGCCGAGCCTGCGCCGATGCCGGAGAAAAATGCCAGCGGAACGCTCAGAACCAGTGCGCAGGGACAGCTAATCATCAGAAAATTCAGAGCTGCATAAACCCAGTAGCTCCAGTTTCCGGTGATGAGTGAGGGAACAATTGCTGTCAGAAGCGCAACTGCTACGACAACAGGCGTATAGACTCTTGAAAATCTGGTGATGAACTTATCCAGTTTCGGCTTGCCGGCGGCGGCATTTTCGACACTGTCAAGAATTCTGGTAATCATGGAATCTTTCAGTTCTGCGGAAGCTTCCAGCTCCAGCACGCCGTTTAGATTAATGCATCCGGACATGACCTCACTTCCCTCACGAACCGAAACCGGAACAGATTCGCCTGTCATGGCGGAAGTATCGACTGTGCTTTCTCCCTTGCGGATGATGCCGTCTACAGGAATTCTGTCACCTGCCCTGACAAGAAGCAGGTCTCCTTTTCTGACTTTTTCGGCGGGGATGTTCCGAATATCTGTCCGGCTGAAAATTTTCCGGACGGTTTCGGGGCGCATGTCGATAGCCTGCATGACAGATTTCCGGCTTCTCTCGACAGCGATATGCTCAAACAGTTCCCCGATTCGATAAAAAAGCATGACACCGGCGGCTTCTTCCCAAGAGCCGATGCAGACTGCGCCGACTGTTGCGATGCTCATGAGAAAATTCTCATCGAACATCTGGCCTTTAAGAATGCTTTTGCCCGCCGTACAAAGCACTTCCCATCCCATGAGCAGATAAGAAGCCATCAGGAAAATTATGGAAAGCATCTGATTTCCGACAGTCCAGTCAATCACCATGCCGAGCAGGAAAAGCAATGCACCGATTGCAAGCGGAACGATTTCGGCGGTATGGGTATCCGGTTCGGGAGTGGATTTCTTAGCCGTTTCGTGTTTGCGATAGACAACGCCTTCGGCAATCTGATTTGTGGCCTGTTTGATATTCCGGAGGAGTTCTTTTTTATCCGTACCGCCGGAAATCCGCAGATGGAGCTGTCCGGAGGCATACGAGAGCACGGCTGATTCCACGCCGTTGAGTTTCCGGACAGCGGATTCAATATTGACGGCGCAGGCAGCGCAGTCAATATTTTCGACATCATAGACTAATTTGATGCTGTTTTCCGATTCCGGAATTTCTTCAGGAACGGGACTGTCTGCTTCAGGGAGATAGTCACAGCATTTGCAGTTTGGGTCGGAGCATTTAAATTTCTGCATTTCCAGTGCATAATCTTTTGCGTGATGATGGCCGGCGTGTTCTTTGTCAAGAAAGCAGATGCCCTCATCGACTTCACGGGCAGCCCCCTGCACCTGTTCAAGAAGATTTTCGGTATTGGAAACGGTCAAATGGAGCTGACTGGCGGAAAACGACAGGCAGACGGCTTCAATCTGGGGGAGCTGACGGAGGCGTTCTTCAATCCGGACAGCACACCGTGGGCAATGGAGATGTTCAACACGATAAATAACTCTCATAAAAAATCACCTTCCGGAGATGTAATTTTGGTATTTTATTTGAACATTTGAATAACTGTTCAAATATATTATAACACAATACATGTCTCTTGTCAAGAGTTTTTTCAAAAAAGGATAAAAAAACAACCGCATCGACAAATTTATTCGATACGGAAGTTTTTTTGATTGCAATCAATAACGCTCTACAATGACAGTATAGCATAGAATTTATAATTTGTCAAGCATTTTTTGGAAATTAAAAAAATCTGAAAAAGAGTTCCGGACTGATGCAAAGTGCACCAATCCGGAAAAGAAAACTATTCCATAGATAGAATATCTGTTTTTATTATAGCATGATTTTAATAAATTGTCAAGCGCTTTTAAAAAAATCTGAAAATTATTTCTTGCTGAACAGACTGCTGAACAAGCCTTTTTTCTTAGTTACCGGCTTTTGTAGCGTTTTCGGCGGTTCTGCCGGTGCAGATGCTTCTGTCTGCGGAACAGTCTCCGGAGCAGTGGCTTCTGCCTCATAGAACGGTTCGGAAGTTCCTGTCCATGCCTTGCCGTGGTCATAATGATAAGAAACATATTCAATATGCAGACCACGTGCAAACGGCAGGGCAATCTGCGAAATTTTCAGGCGGATTTCCTTTCGTTCCGGTTTTTCAATGCCGTCTGCCCAGTCCAGAATCAGCAGATAATGCGGACGGATTTCTTCTTCTTTCCGGATAGTGCGGAGCCATGCCCGCCGGACAGCAGAATTTTCCTGAAAATACTCTGTCAGATGATAGATTAAATCCTGATTGGGCATTTCCGGTTTGGTGACGATAACTTTTCCGCTGTTTTCGTTCATGCTCCGGACAGAAACATCAGCAAGGTCACCTTCTGCGGATTTCTGAGTCAGTTCGAGTAACTGCATGTCAAGAAGCATCGGCGCACCGCTTCCCGGATTGATGATAATCCCCATCTTATCGGGATTATCAGTCAGCATTTTATGCAGGTCTGCAAAACGGACAATTTTTGCACTGGGATAGTTCTGGGGATTGGCTGTCTTGAGAGAATATAAATCTGTAAAAATCATAAACAGACTTCCGCCGTTGTCGGGGAGACTGTAGACAGCCGATTCTTCCGTGCCGTCTTCTTCGGATTTGCGGAACGGATGCAGAAACGGAGAATGATAAATCTCCTGAAGCGTATCCAGCTCGGTGTTGCCGTCTGCCCTGCCCCAGCGGATGTCCTGCGTCAGCAGAAGCATTTTTCCGGTGACAGTGGGATTAAGAACCGGTCTTTGTACCAGCGGAAGCTTGCTGTAATCGGGGATGGGAATCAGTTCCCGCAAAGGAACAGCATAATAATCTTCTGCGCTGTCGATGACAATTTGTGTGACACCGCACCGGAACAGCTCGGCGAACAGATACGTTCTATGTTCCTGCGCATTTTTGAGCACTTCCAGCATAATATGACGTTTGCGGAGTGCCTCAGCAAAGGCACGGCAGGTTTCTTCTGTTGAAAACAGATAAGCTGTTATCTGATTTTCTTCCTTTGCAAGAAAATAATGCTTTGTTGCGGGGCAGAAAGCCATCCAGACAGTTTCCTGATTTTTAATCTGCCCGATAATCTGTTCTGATAATCTTTTTCTTTCGGCCGGCTCTACCGTCTGGCTTAGCTTGACGGTCAGTTCTTGTATTGTACTAATCATAACAAAATACCCTCCTGATGTTTTTCATCATATCATAAATTATAGCATATTCTGACAGAAACGTCAATAGTTTTCTCGAAAAACCGCATAATCCGGCAGAAAGATTTTTTTGGCATTCTGTAAATTATACAGTATTTCCGGTTAGATGCCGGTTGCTTTGCATATTAATCACAAATTTCCGTAAAAAATAAATTTTCTTATCGTTTCTTGATATTCGTCAATATCATAACGCTTCTGGGGGCGAGGGTGAACGTATTGCCTTTCCGGCTGACAACTTCGTGATAGCTGTCGTGCCGGTCATAAGGCACATCTGTATAAAACTTGACATTCCATTCCTGTTCGTGAGACAAATCGGGGAGCTGGACGGGCTGGGCTTCCCAGTGTGCATTGATGGCCAGAAAAATCAAATCGTCCTGACCGTTTCCTTTTTTTCCGGCGAACAGAATGCCCAGCACATGCGTATCATCACGGAAATCCTGATTCCACGGAAAAGAATTATGCACACTCATGCACGGAAAGCCCATACTGCAAGGTTCGGTATCCTGCCGGATAATGCGGTGATTTTTCCGGAAGGCAATCATATCACGCACAAAATTGAACACCTCATGAAATTCTTCTTTTCTCGACCAGTCCAGCCATGAAATTTCGTTATCCTGACAGTAGGCATTATTATTCCCGAACTGGGTATTGCAGAATTCATCACCGGCGGGGAACATTGCCGCACCACGGCTGCACAGCAGAACCGCAAAGGCATTTTTCACCATACGGATACGCAGATTTTTGACTTCCTGATTATCCGTTTCGCCCTCTGCACCGCAGTTCCAGCTATCGTGGGCATTGTCGCCGTCTGTATTATTCCACCCGTTCATTTCATTGTGCTTGCAATTATAAGAATACAAGTCATACAGAGTAAAGCCGTCATGACAGGTGATAAAATTAACAGAAGCATCATATCCACGCAGTTCCGGCGGATAAATATCATGTGAGCCCATAATTCTTTGTGCGGCACTCCATGCACGGCCGTTGTCACCTTTCAGAAATGCACGCAAATCATCCCGATACTTGCCGTTCCATTCTGCCCAGCGTTTCCATGACGGAAAACTTCCTACCTGATACAGCCCGCCGGCATCCCAAGCCTCTGCAATGAGCTTGACTTTGCTCAGAATCGGGTCAAATGCCAGATTTTTCAGCAAAGGCGGATTGAGCATCGGACTGCCGTCCTCACTTCGTCCGAGAATGGAAGCCAAGTCGAACCGGAAACCGTCTACTCTGTATTCAATCACCCAATGTCTCAGGCAGTCCAGAATAAACTGCTGTACTACCGGATGGTTGCAGTTAAACGTATTTCCGCATCCGCTGAAATTAAAATACTTTCCGTCCGGTGTCAGCATATAGTACACGCTGTTGTCCAGACCCTTGAATGAAAACGCAGGGCCGTGCTCATCGCCTTCGGAAGTATGATTGAACACAACATCCAGAAACACCTGCATACCGTTTTCATTCAGTTTTTTGATTAAAATCTTAAGTTCCTCGCCCTCGTGATTCTCCTCCTGACGGGAAGAATATCCCGTATTGGGTGCAAAAAAGCAAGTTGTATTATATCCCCAGTAATTCAGGAGCTGACGGCCGTCATGGATTCTTGCGCCGTCCATTTCATCAAATTCAAACACGGGCATCAGTTCCACGGCGTTGACTCCCAGCTTTTTCAGATACGGAATTTTCTCGATAATACCGTCAAACGTGCCTCCGTGCTTTACTCCGGAGGATTTATCTTTTGTAAATCCTCTTACATGCAGTTCATAAATAATCAAATCTGACAGCGGAGTTTTCTGCTCCGGATAATCACCCCAGTCAAACTGACCGGAGTACACTCTTGCATGATAATCTCCGTAGTCGCCGGATTTCACGCCCCAGACGCTCTGGCCGGTAACGGCTCTAGCATAGGGGTCCAAAACATTCCGGTCTTTTTCAAAAATCAGTCCTTTTTCCGGCTGATAAGGTCCGTCCAGCCGGTAGCAGTATTCAATCTCGTGAATATCCAGTCCGAAAATCATGATTGACCATGTATCGCCAATCCGATAATTATCCGGAATTGGAATCACGGCGAAAGGTTCTTTTCCCCTCCGGCGGAACAAGGCGACAGAACAGGCTGTTGCATTGGAGGAACGCACTGTAAAATTAATGGTATCTCCCAGCGGTGTTGCGCCGTTGAGAAGATATACGCCCGGCCGAACCGGAAAGCCGTTAATTATTTCTGTTGGAAGATATTGTTTTCTGTTCATAGCTAACGCCCCTTTGAGTTATCGTGATAATTATATTCTTATTCTAACATAAATTATACAAAATTGCAAGGCGGAGTTTCTCAAAAAACATCATTTTTCCTCTAAAAAAGGGCGTTTTTGTGCATTCCTCAAATTTTTGTAAATTTTTTTTGAAAAAACACTTGACAAATCTTTTCGGATGTGTTATAATAAACAAGTCGTAAGGCAAACGGAATGTTTTCAATAAAATATTTTTATCATTCACTCTATGCGGAAATACCCAAGTGGTGAAGGGGCTCCCCTGCTAAGGGAGTAGGTCGTGAAAGCGGCGCGAGGGTTCAAATCCCTCTTTCCGCGCTGAAAATTTTTCATAAAAAATCCCTGAGATTTATCTCAGGGATTTTTTATTCTGTACTTTCGGATTAGTTTTCAGTTTCTGGAATCTGATTATCATCATCCACGACCATAGTCGCAGAAGCATAAGCTTTCAGGGGTTTGTGATTTTCATCGAATTCCGTAGTATAGCGCACATGAAACGGCACTCTGCCGACTGTCAGCGGAATGATGGCTTCCAGCGTTTCGACACCTTCTGCAATCTGCCGATGCCAGTCACGGTACATTTCGGCATAATCGGGAGGAATGATGCCGAGTTCGATAGCGGGTTCGGGATAATTTTCGAGCAGGGGCGGAAGTCCCAAATCACGCATACACCGATAGCAGGGGCGCATCTGTTTTGTGGCGACAGTATATTCCCATGCGTAGATATTGGCCTGTTCGGCAGCGAAACGGAATTTCCGTTCACTGTCAGAAATCGCTTCAAAGCGTTTCTTTTCGGCGGTGATATTCTGAACCAGCGTATAGAAAATATACTGTTCCCCTGCCCTGCCAATCATGCGCAGAGAATTGCGGATGCAGATTCTGTCTTCTCCGCAGATTTTGGAGCAAACGACACGCCATGTGTCGCAGGATTCCTCGTCATTGCTCTGGATAGCACGGAGAAGGGTATTTTCATAGATTTTGTGATTCTGTTCGTCCATCTGTTCCCACGGATGGGAATTAAGAATATCTTTTTCGCACATATTCATGCCGAGTTCTTTCATATATTTTTCGTTGACACGGAGCACCTGCACATTGCCGGTATCTTTCTGATAGGAAAAAATTGCCGCACCGCCGACATAGTGATTAAAAATCAAGGTTTCCAGAGACGAGGGATTCCAAAATTTTCCGGCATCCATAGTTTCAATCAGGTTGATAGCAGGCTGAACGGGCTCGTGGTCAACCTGTTTTAATTTCTGAATAAATTCCTCCTCGGTAATGGGCTTAGAGAACAGATAGCCCTGAATATAACTACAGCCGATGCTTTTCATATAGTCCGCCTGTTCGATAGTTTCGACCCCTTCGGCAATGACAGGCGTATCGAGCCATTTGGACATTTGCACAACAGAACTGAGAATTGCGCCTCCACGTCCGGTTTTTCCTTTGCTGAGAAAGCGCATGTCCAGCTTAATGACATCGACTTCCAAATCTTTGAGGATATTCAAAGAAGAATACCCGCTTCCGAAATCATCCATCTCGACTGTATACCCAAGGCAGTGGAGCTGTTTGAGGACATCAATCACAAGTTCTGCACCGCCGATGGCGGAAGATTCTGTAATTTCGACATGAAGAAAACGGACAGGAATCTGATATTTCTGCCGGATTTGTTCAATTCTGCCGACATAGTTGTGCTGTAGAATATCATAGCGGGACATATTGAACGAAATCGGGACAACGGGGATATTTTCGTCAAGACATTTGCGCTGGAAACGGCAGACCATTTCCAGAACAGCAAGGTCAGCTTCTGGAAGGAGGCCGTTTTTCTCCAGTACCGGAATGAAATCTGAGGGATACTGCAAGCCGAATTCAGGATGTTTCCATCTCATGAGGGCTTCTGCACCAATCATGCGTCCGGTAGCATAATTCATTTTTGGCTGATAGCATACAAAGATGTGAGATTCTGTCATAGCCTGTTTAAAGCTTAATAACAATTCCTGTTCGTTCATGCGTTTCTGCATAGAAGGTCACCGCCTTTATTTTCTTCGTTTTTCGGGATGTTTTTGATAGTATAATTCTTTATTCTGATACATGCGTTCATCGGCGAGGTGCATTGTCCTGCGGATGCAGGTGCAGTCTGCATCGTAGCACCAGCCGACCGCAAAGCTGACATGTTCGGGATTTTCGGGGTATTGTTCCAGCAGTCCAGCACGCCGGACAAGTTCCTGTTCGGGAATATTTACTGCAACAATCATAAATTCATCACCGCCCGCACGGTAGATTTCATATTCAGGAAAGAAGTGCCGGAGCACATCGGAAGCATGTTTCAGGAGTTCATCTCCGGCGGCGTGCCCTTCGTTGTCATTGATTTGTTTCAGGCCGTTGAGGTCAGCAAACACAATGCCGACAGCATCCGGATTGTTCCGGCAGGGGTGTGAACAGAGCGCATCTACACGGTTATTCATGGCATTGCGGTTAAAGACACCGGTCAGCAGGTCGATGGAGCTGAGGCGTTCCAGACGCTCAAAAAGCTGATAATTAGCGATTTCCGAAGCCAGAAAATAGGTTGTCAGTTCCAGCATTTCTTTAATCCTGACAGTAAGGCTGACATCAAAATTCACCGCCCAAATGTAACCCAGAGTTTCGCCGTGGTCTTTCAGCGGAAAGAGGACAAGGCTTTCTGCGCCGGCCGTTTTCAGGGAATGATACCAGAGGGGATTTCTTTCCTGAAAGACTTTCCAGCTTGTTTCGTCATTGACAATAAAGCAGGAGCTTCCAGCGATGGTATCCGGCCAAGTATCGACAATATCAAAAAACGCATCATCGGCATAGACTTTCATAGATTTTAGATGTGAATCTTTCCGGATAGCTTCGCAGAGGACAGAGCATTTTCTCTGCCGGAAATCCGTCAGCAGAATACAGCAGTGGCCGGCATTGCAGAGATTATTAATATCATGAATGACC
>JAFRMZ010000293.1 GCA_017430465.1 Oscillospiraceae bacterium | reverse complement strand
GTGTTTCAATCGCATTGCAGACAGACGGACGTTGTGTCTTGGCATTATCAGCAATGCTGACGGCCATTTCCGGCAGAGCAGATTCATCAATATAGACGTGGCAGTTTCCCGCACCGGTTTCGATAACCGGAACAGTAGCCTGCTTGACAACTGCCTGAATCAAGCCTGCACCGCCTCTGGGAATGAGTACATCCAGATAGCCGTTTAACTTCATCATATCTGCAGCGGTTTCCCTGTCTGTTTTTTCAACAAGCTGAACCAGTTCTGCGGGCAGTCCGACACTGACAAGTGCATTCTGCATGACTTTCACCAGACAAAGATTAGAATTGATGGCTTCTTTTCCGCCTCTGAGAATCACGGCATTTCCGGCTTTCAGGCAAAGTACAGCGGCATCAACAGTCACATTCGGACGGGATTCAAAAATAATTCCGATAACGCCCATTGGTACACGTACCTGACGGATTCTCAGGCCATTCGGGCGAAGCCAGCCTCTGACTTCCTCTCCGACAGGGTCATCCAGAGCGACAACTTTTAAAACAGCGTTTGCGATTGCCTGAATGCGTTTTTCATCCAGCTTAAGTCTGTCCTGCATGGCTGGAGTCATATTATTTTTGACTGCAATTTCCATATCTTTCTGATTAGCTTCAATAATCTTATCTGTATTCTGCCTCAAAGCTTCTGAAATTGCCTGTAAAGCCTGATTTTTGAGTACTGTTCCGGCACTGGCTGCGGAATAGCTTGCCTGTTTTGCTTTCTGGCCTAGTTCTTCCATATAATTCATGATAAATTTCCCCTCTCTGCTGATGTATTTTATGACTTGGAAGCCGGAAAATATGTTCCGATTTCTTCACCGTCAAATAATTTATATAAATCTTCCGGATTTTTTCCGTTCATGATAATCATATCCACACCGGCGGAAGTTGCAATTTTTGCGGCATTGATTTTGGTTGCCATACCGCCCGAACCTAGTTTACTGCCAGCACCGCCAGCGATTTCTTCGATATGTTCGTCAATCTTTTCGACAACTGAAATGATTTCCGCATTTTTATTCTGATGCGGGTCATCTGAATACAGACCGTCAATATCTGACAGAATAATCAGAGCTTCTGCTCCTGCAATGGAGGCTACTATTGCGGAAAGCGAATCATTTTCGCCGATTTCGAGTTCCAGTTCATCAATTGCAACAGTATCATTTTCGTTCACAATCGGAATTACGCCGAGTTCGGTCAGCGCATCAATGGCATTGCGGACATTGGCGATTCTGTCCGGCGAACTGATGATAGTTTTTGTCAGCAGAATTTGTGCGACTGTGACACTGTATCTTGCGAACATTTCGTCATAGATATGCATCAGTTCGCACTGTCCGACAGCAGCGGCAGCCTGTTTTGATGGTGTATCTTTCGGACGTTCTTTCAGATTCAGCTTGCCGACTCCCAGCCCGACCGCACCGGATGAAACCAGAATGATTTCATGACCGGCATTCTGCAAATCTGCGAGAACTCTGGTTAAATTCGTCATCCGGCGGATATTGAGCTTTCCGGTTTTATGTGCGAGTGTGGATGTGCCTAATTTAATCACAATACGCTTTTTATTTCTTAAATCTATCATAAAAATTATTCTTGCCTTTCTTGTTAATTTACCTGATTCTTAGGACTGCCTGCGAGATAAGCTTCAAGATTGTCAGAAACTATCTGCAATAATCTTTCACGGGTTTCGACTGCCGACCATGCAATATGCGGTGTAATCAGGCAGTTTTCAGCAGATTTCAGAGGTGTTTCCGGAGACATTGGCTCTTGTACGAGCACATCCAGACCAGCACCGGCGATTTTCTTCTGATTGAGTGCCTCTGCTAAATCCTGTTCGCAGACGATACCGCCTCTTGCCGTATTAATCAGATAGGCGGAGGGCTTCATCAGGTGCAGGGTTTCTTTTCGTATCAGATTTGCTGTCTGTTCCGTCAGCGGACAGTGAATTGTCACGACATCTGACTGACGGAAGATTTCTTCCTGAGAAACTAATGCAAACGGACAGTGTTCCGGCTTGGTTCTGGTATTAATGATAACTTTCATTCCGAGAGCATCCGCAACTTTGGCGACATTCCGGCCGATGCTTCCATAACCGATAATTCCGATTGTTTTCTGATACAGCTCATGCACCGGATACGGAAAATAGGAAAATACGGGACTGCGTTCCCATTCTCCCTCTCTGACGGCTTTGTGATAGGCATTCAGGTTTCCGGCCAGACTGAACAGCAAAGCAAACGTATGCTGTACGACTGCATGTGTGGAATATTCACCGGCATTGCAGACAGTAATATTTCTTTCCGTTGCTGATGGAATATCAATATTATTATACCCTGTTGCGAACAAGCCGATATATTTCAGATTTCTGCACTGTTTCATGACTTCTCCGGTGATAGGTGTCTTATTGCACAGAACGGCATCCGCATCGCCGATTTTTTCGGCGACTTCCTCCGGCCTTGTTGTGCCGTTGCAGACAACTTCGCCATATTTCGAAAAAATTTCCAGAATATGTGCTTTCATATCCGGAAGGGCGAGAGTATCTCCGTCAGGAATCACAATTTTCATGATATATTCTCCTCTTGTTCGGCTTTTGATTCTGCATTTTCGGAAACGGGTTCAGAATTTTTGTTTCTGTCGACCGTCATAGAAAGCACGAATGCCAGAATCAGGGCGATAAATTCCGCCACGCCCAGTGTATAGAAGAAATTCATACTGTTCACCAGATATGGCAAAAGCGTACACGGCAGGGCAATTGCCATAACAAGATGATGACTTTTTCTGTACCGGATGAAT
Source organism: Oscillospiraceae bacterium (assembly GCA_017430465.1). GTDB lineage: Bacteria > Bacillota > Clostridia > Oscillospirales > Ruminococcaceae > UBA3855. Next base: position 4,597 of record JAFRMZ010000293.1, on the reverse strand, counting down.
TGCAGTCCAAACACTAATAATGCAAGCAGTCCCAGAACAATATGCACTCCCATGCGGATGGGAAATAAAGAATTATCTATTGTTTCCATAAATTTTCAGTCTCCTTTGATTCATATTCAGCATTTCTTTTTTATTATAGCACAAATATTTCCGAAATGCAATAGAGAAATTTATTTTTCTGTACAGCATCTTCATAATAACAGCAGTTCTTCATAACCGAGGACTTCTTCTATCATTCTGATAGCACTTTCATGCCGGAATTCCATTTTCTGGAGAATGGCACTGCCTTTCATCACAAGGCGGTGTGCGATTACTTCGGGAGCAGTTTCCCGAATATCTTCAGAAATCAGATAATCACGGCCATGCATGGAAGCCCAAGCCTTTGCGGTCTGATGCATGGCCTGCAAACCTCTTGTACTCAGGCCTGCCAGAACAGTTTTATCTGTTCTGGTTTTTTCGGCGATAGCCAGCAGAGTTTCTGACATTTCATCGGAAGTATAGACCTCCTGTACAATTTTTCGGGCTTGCAGAAGCTCCTGCACAGAACTAACTGCTTTTTCCGGAATATGATTTTCTCCTGCAAGAATTTGTTTTTCCTGCGCATGTTCCGGACATCCAAGATGCAGACTTATCAGGAATCTGTCAAGCTGGGACTCCGAAAGCGGACAGAGATTTGACGCTTGTACAGATGTCTGCGAAGCAATCACAAAAAACGATTCTTTCAGCGGATAATAATTTTCACCGTCCGTGACTTGTTTTTCTTCCATACAGTCAAGCAGAGCATTCTGTGTTTTGGGAGGCATCCTGTTGATTTCATCAGCCAGCAGTATATCTGTAAACACTGTGCCAGTTCTGAATTCAACTTCTTTCGACTCCGGATTCAATTCTTTCCGGCCGTTCACATCTTCCGGAAGCAAATCCTGTGTACAGCGAATTCTGCCATACCGACAGTCGAGACTGACGGCAAGAGCTTTAACAAGGGTATATTTTCCTGTTCCGGTCATATCTTCCAGAATGACATGACCACCGGCTAATAATGATGCTATCACCCTGTCAATAACAGCATCCTGTCCGAATACTGCAAGTGCAATATTCTGATGCAGTTTTTCAGAAAATTCTTTTACCATAGAAGCCATCCTTTCTGTCAGGATTCTGCAAACTGAGAGCGATACAGTTCGGCATAGAAGCCGTTTTTCTGCAACAGTGCCTCATGCGTGCCCTGTTCGATAATATTGCCTTCACACATGACAAGAATCCAGTCTGCATTCTGGATTGTTGAAAGCCGGTGTGCTATCACAAAACTGGTTTTCCCCTGCATGAGTGTTTCAAAAGCCTTTTGAATCCGTTGTTCGGTTCTCAGGTCGATACTGCTGGTAGCTTCATCAAGAATCAGCATAGGCGGATTGGTCAGCATAATTCTTGCAATGCATAACAACTGTTTCTGTCCCTGCGACAAACCGGAAGTATCAGAAATGACAGTATCATATCCATCCGGCAGACGCTTGATAAAACTATGTGCATGTGCAGATTTCGCCGCCTGAATGATTTCTTCTCTGGAAGCATCCGGCTTTCCGTAGGCGATATTTTCGGCAACTGTTCCGGTAAAAATCCAAGTTTCCTGCAAGACCATCCCAAACTGATTTCTGAGGCTGTCACGGGTAAATGCTTTTGTATTTTGATTATCCAGTAAAATTTCACCTTCATGAATTTCATAGAATCTCAATAACAGATTAATTACTGTTGATTTTCCGCATCCGGTAGGACCTACAATTGCAATTTTCTGCCCGTGCTTTGCCTTCATGCTGAAATGCTGAATCAAGGGTTTTTCCGGCAGATAGGAGAACGATACGTTTTTGAATTCGAGTCTGCCGTGACAGGATTCGAGCACTTCACACTGACTGTCATCGGGTTCGGAAGGGGTATCGAGTACTTCAAACACTCTCTGTGCGCAGGAGACAGCATTCTGTAATTCTGCGACAACGCCTGATATTTCATTGAACGGTTTTGTATACTGATTCGAGAACGCTAAGAAACTAGCCAGATTTCCGACTGTCATCACGCCGACCCATGGCAGAACGCCAATTGCCCCCAGCGCACCGACTGTGCCGACTGCTGCATAAATCAGGCCGTTGACAAATCTGGTAGTTGGATTGCTCATGGAAGAAAAGAAAGTTGCTTTCAGGCTGATTTCTCCAAGCTGTTTATTGATTTCAGAAAATCTTGCTTCGGCACGTTCTTCATAAGCGAATGCCTTGACAAGCTTCTGACTACTGACCAATTCTTCTGTCAATGCGCCGATACTGCCTCTCAATTCAGACTGCTTCTGAAAAGCATTATGTGAAAGGGATGTGATTTTCGCCGCAGCAAGCAGAGAAAGCGGTGTCATCAGTACAACAATCACGGTAATTTTAAGATTAATCGTCAGCATAAAAATCAGCGTTCCGATAATTGTCACAATTCCGGTAAACAACTGCGCAAATCCCTGCAATAAGCCATCGGATAAAATTTCAATATCGGAAATAACTCTTGCAATCATATCGCCCCTTGCATGACTGTCGATATAGGAAACCGGCATTTCTTCGAGTTTGGCTGTTAGTTCAGAACGGAGATTCTTTACTGTTCCAAAAGCTAATTTGTTGATAAACAGACTTTCCAGAAACTGAAATATTCCGCTGACGAGCACAAGCCCCCCCAGAGTCAGGGCAATTCTTCCGAGTCCGGAAAAATCTACCTGATTTACTCCGACTGCATAGTCAACTGCTTTTCCAATCATGACAGGCACTATCAGAGAAAGTGAAATGCCTGTCAGCGTACAGAAAATTGTCAGAATCAAATACCCCCAGTAAGAACGGCAGTATTTCAGAATTCTAAGAATTGTATATTTCATGCCTCTCCTCCTGACTGCATCTGTGATGCATAAATTTCCTGATAGATTTCGCAGTTCTGCAATAAGCTTTCATGTGTACCCTGACCAGCGCATTTTCCGTCATCCAGTACAAGAATCCAGTCTGCATTCATGAGCGAAGTGGCTCGCTGTGAGATGATGATTTTCGTCATTTCCTGACATTGCTGTTTCAGAGCATGTCTTAATCTGGCATCGGTTGCATAATCGAGTGCGCTCATGCTGTCATCCAGAATAAGAATATCCGGCTTTCCGGCCAAAGCTCTGGCGATGGTGAGCCTCTGTTTCTGACCGCCGGAAAGATTTCTTCCGCCCTGTACAAGATGTGTATTCAGGCCATACTGAAGCGCACCGACAAAATCAGCCTGTGCAATTTCGATTGCCTGTTTCATATCTGTTTCTGAAATGGTTTCATCTGCAAGACGGAGATTTTCGGCGACTGTTCCGGTAAACAGAACGGCTTTCTGCGGAACAAGACCGATTTTCCGATGCAGAGCCTTTAACTGATAATTTTTGATATTTTTTCCGAAAATACGGATTTCTCCGCCGGTAGCATCATAGCTTCTGGAAATCAGACTTGCAAGTGTTGATTTTCCCGAACCTGTACCACCGATAATGCCGAGTGTCTGTCCTTTTTGCAAAGTAAAACTGATATGTTCCAGAGCCTTGTCACCAGCTCCGGCATAGGAGAAATCTACATCTGAAAAAGCAAGGATTTCTCCGGATTCCGGCACTTCCGGAAGTTCGCCGCCATCCTGCATGGAAGATTCTGTTTCCAAGATTTCGGCAACCCGCAGGGAAGATGCCTGTGCCTTTGTCAGAATCACAATCAGATTAGCGAGGGCAATCATAGCCAATAAAATCTGAGTCATATAATTTGCGAATGCGGTCAAATCGCCCTGACTGAGCCTTCCGGTATTGACATGAATGCCACCGAACCACAGCACAGCGACAATTCCGAGATTCATAATCATAAATGTCAGAGGATTCAGCACAGCGGAAATCTTTCCGGCCTGAATCATGCTTTGTTCAAGGTCAGCGCATTCTTTCTGAAAATGTTCTGTTTCCTGTTTCTGACGGGCGAAAGCTCTTATCACTCTGATACCGTCAAGATTTTCGCCTGTATGTCTTGCGATAACATCCAGTTTTTTCTGATTCCGTGTATACAGCGGAATTGTTTTATTCATGACAAAATACAGCAGAACTGCAACCAGCGGTGCAATTATCAAAAAAATCAAGGCTAATTTTGCATCAATTATCAGCACCATGACAACTGCGCCAATCACCAGAAACGGTGCTCTCGATGCCAGACGGATAAACATATTCACGCCTGACTGCGATGCCGTGACATCGTTAGTAATGCGATTAATCAGTGTCGAAGTACCCAGCCTGTCGATTTCTGTTTCTGAAAGCCTGTTGATATGTTGATACAAAGCCTTACGCAAGTCCGAACCGTACCGGAAAGCGCATCTTGCAGCGAAATACTGACAAGTCAGTGCAAAAAACAGTCCGCAGATGCCAAGAATCACAATCAGGCCACACATTCTGAAAATATAGCTTTCATCCTGATTGGCGATTCCATTATCAATAATTTTCGCCATCACAACCGGAACGATTAATTCAAAAACGGCTTCCAGCAGTTTAAAACAAGGGCCTAGAATCAGCTCTAATTTATAGGGTTTCAAAAATCTGAGT
>JAFRMZ010000292.1 GCA_017430465.1 Oscillospiraceae bacterium | reverse complement strand
TAATTTGAATATTCATAAATGTTTAATATTATTCATAAAAATTTTACTCATAAAACGTTATCGAAAATGCCTGTTTTCTTGACTTTTTAAGCTTAATGTGCTATAATAAATTTAAAATATCATGATATTTTAAAAAACGAGGAGGGATATTTCTTATGAAAAAACATACTTTAATTTTAACTGCTGTTACTGCATTATTTTTGCTAACCGGCTGTCAGGCATCTGAAAATCAAAATGCTTCAACTCTTTCTTATCCAATTACCATTCATGCCGGATATTCTACAGCCGAAGATGACCCCAGAGGTCTTGCACTCAAAATCTTTCAGGATACCGTACAGGAAAAAACCAACGGAAATATTATTGTAGAGTTACATCCTTCTGGAGAACTTGGCAGTGATGCAGAACTGATTGAAAAAATGACAAAAGGCGAAGTCGATATGACGGTTTCCAGTGCCGGAAATTATGCCGTTTATGCACCCAGAATCGGTGTTTCTGCATTGCCGTTCCTGTTTGAGGATTTCGATTCGGCATGGGAGTTTGTTGACAGCCCTGTCATGGATGAAATCAACAAGGACTTGGAAAGTCATAATATGCATGTACTTGCTTATTTCGACAACGGCTTCCGATGTGTAACAACTTCCGAAAAAGTCGGCGCAGTCAACAGTGTGGCAGATATGAATGGCCTGAATATCCGTACTCCGGAAAATCAGATTGTTATGGAAACAATGAAAGCACTGTCCGCTAATCCGCAGAGCTATCCGTTCGCAGAACTGAAACAGGCTCTTGCAGACGGCACATTCGATGCGCAGGAAAATCCGATTCCGGTTATTTATAACAATCAGCTTTATGAAGTGCAGAAATATCTTTCTGTCACCAATCACAGCTACGATGCTATGCCTTTGACTATCCGTCAGGATATTTGGGAAAACCTGACACCAGAATATCAGGATATTTTATCCATTGCTGCTGAAGTTGCCGGCAAACAGAACCGTGTGCTTATCAAGAACCAGACAACCGATATGGTCAAGAGACTGGAAGAAGCAGGCATGGAAATTGTTTATCCGGATTTGAAACCATTTCAGGAAGCAACTTCCGGCGTAAAGGATATTTTTGCTGATGTCTATGGTCAGGATGTTCTGAATGCTCTGAAATAAATCACTTCTATCCGAAAATTTTAACAGAAAGAATGAAAAGGAAAATGTTTACTGAAAAGTACAAAATTGCAGACAAAGTTGTTCAAGTAACTTCTATTTATGAACAGGTGCACCGCCTCTGTCAGGACTACCGGACAGACGCTCCGGCAGATTATGCTGTTTCTGTTACAGAAGCCGATTTACAGCTCGAAGCGGAAACCTCCCGCAAATCGGCTCTGAAAGAAGGCAGAAAGCCTTGTGTCTCTACGCCGGAATATCTGGAAGAACTTGCGGTATACCGGAAAATTGCCGAAAAAATGCCGGATTATGATACATTTTTGTTTCACGGCTCAGTCATTGCCGTAGATGGACAAGCCTATCTGTTTACAGCAAAATCTGGAACGGGAAAATCTACCCATACCCGACTCTGGCGGGAAATGTTCGGTGAAAGAGCTGTTATGGTCAATGATGACAAGCCTTTGATTCGCATCAGCGGTGAAACAGTTACTGTTTTCGGCACGCCTTACAACGGCAAACACCGGCTTGGATGCAATATCGCCGTCCCCCTGAAAGCTGTCTGCATTTTGAATCGAGGTGAACAGAACCATATTGAAAAAATCACAAAATCAGAAGCCTATACCATGCTCCTGCAACAGGTATATCATCCAATGGATACCATACAAATGAAAAAAACACTTATGCTTATAGATACACTGGCTGTTCGTGTTGGTCTGTACCGACTGCACTGCAATATAAACCCATCTGCGGCGGAAATCGCCTATAACGCAATGAAAGGATAATGTAACATGAAACTGAATCAAGGATTTATTTCCCACGAAGACGGAGAAGACAAACTGCTTGTTTCGACAGGTGCTGTCAGCTTCAAAGGACTTGTCAGAGGAAACAGTTCAGCCGGCTTTATCATAGACTGTCTAGAATCTGATACTACAGAAGACGAAATTGTTTCTAAAATGCTGCATCATTTTGAAGTCTCTGAAGAAATCGCAAAACGTGATGTTCATAAAATCATAACTCAACTGAAAGAAATCGGTGCGGTGGTGGAATAATGGGAAAAGCACAGTTAGAACTGCTCGAACGTGACGGAAAATATCTCAGCGTTCCCAGCGGTATCAGTCAGTGGCCGATGATTAAAGGCGGCAGGGATGCTGTATTAATTCAAAAACTGGAAGAACCACCGAAACGCTATGATTTGGTTATGTATGTACGCCCTAATTTGCAGGGGGTCATTCATCGTGTAATGTATTTCAAGGACGGCCGGTATGTTATCTGTGGTGATAACTGCTGGAGACTGGAATATGTCAAGCCAGAACAGGTCAAAGGAATTGTGACAGAATTCTGTCATAAGGGTAAATGGTATAAAACTGATAATTTTATGTATCAGATGTATGTACATCTATGGACAGACTTCCTGTTTGTCAAGCGTCCGCTGTTTTATCTTCGGGACAAGACTGTCCGGAAATGGTTCGGCTCTGGAAAAAAATAAAAAAATCACCGTTCTGTGTTATCAGAACGGTGATTTTTTTAAGATGCAGATTTCTGCTTCGGCAGATAATAATTATTATACCAGAACATCGCCACTGCGGAGAGAATAATAATTCCATAGCCGATAAAACTGTAAATATCCGGAATCTCACGGAAAAATAAAAATCCCAGCGAAGTCGCAAAAATAATCTGCGAGTAGTCATAAACAGAAATTTCTTTTGCTGGTGCATGACAGTAAGCTGTTGTTATCGAAAACTGTCCGCCGGCAGCGGATGCGCCTGCACCGATAAGAAACAGAATTTGTTTCAGTGTCATCGGGTGAAAATCCAGAATCAGCACCGGAAGTGTCACAAGACAAGAAAAACCAGAGAAAAACAAAACAATAAAATTTTTGTTTACCCCTTTCTGACCCAGAATTCTGACACATGCATAAGCCAGACCTGCGCAGATGCCTCCAGTCAGACCGAGTGCGGATGCCTTGAAATCTGAAAAGTCCAAAGTCGGCTTGATAATCAGCAGACTGCCGAGAAAAGCGGTCAGCACTGCTCCGCCCTGCGCCGGACTGAGTTTTTCTTTCAGCAGAAGCCACGAAAACAGGATTGTGAAAAACGGAGACATCTTATTCAGCATAGATGCATCTGATAATACAAGATGGTCAATTGCATAAAAATTGCATAGAATACCGACAGTACCAAAGCCGGCTCGCATCACAAGCCAGCCCCAGCCGTCTTTAGGTATCTGTAGATTTTTTCTGTCCTGATAACAGGCAGCTCCGGCAATCAGGAGTGCCACAAAATTTCGGAAAAAACTTTTCTGTACTGATGGCAAATCTCCGGATAACCGGACAAAGGCATTCATAAACGCAAAGCAGAACGCCGAACAAATGATAAATAAAATCCCTTTATATTTTGCTTTCATTAAAATTCTTTCACCAGACCGACAATATATTTCATAATCAACAGCGCATCGCTGGAATCCGGTACACCGCTGTTATCGACATCAGCATTGATTTCCTGCTGTTTGCTGAGGGTTTCTTTGCCGAGAATTGCCTTGTTAACGGTGATAACATCCAGAATATCCACTCCACCGCTGAGGTCAGCATCTCCGGGAAGTGTACTTGCTTCGCCGGCGAGTTTCAGCAGACCGAGTCCGGAAACATCTGTATAACCCATGCCGGAGAGGTCGAACCAGTTCGCAATAGAAGTCCGTTTTCCATCCCCCGTGCCGTCATCATTGACCTGCGCATCGAATCCGACAATCTGATTTGCTTTGAATCCGCCGAGTGTGGACGGAATCGCAAATTCTACCAGATAGCCGTCAGCCGTTTTTGCCGTTGCAGATGTGAATCTGTCTGTAGAAAGCCCGTCTGTAACAGACTTTTCATTATCGAAATTCGTTCTGACCTGAATATCATCTGCTTCATAGGCTGTTGATTTATGATTGTTTTCATCAAGGAAGATTTCAACAGTGTCCTGTTCATAGCTGTTGTTGCTTGCCTTGCTTAATACGGGGTCTTTGACTTCCGCCAGAACGTAAATATTTTTATTATCCCAGAGGATTTTAGCTGTTCCGGTTGCCCCGTTACCCATAGAATAAGTAGCAATATTGATTGTGTTTGCGGTTTGCCATACGGCATCAATTTTGCCGTCAATCTCAGGTGTACCCTGAACGGCTTCTGCCATAGCAGGAATATCTTCCAGTAAAATTTTTCCATAAGAACTGAGTTCAGGTGTTTCTTTTAACGAATTCCAGTTTTCACCATTCAGAGAAATATCACAGCGGAATTGTTTATCCCCATTCATTTGACGAGAACCTGCTCCGCCTGTCGCAACATAAACAGAATTGCTTCCAGCTTTTACATCAAAGCTGACAGGTTCATCTAATAAATCAGTATAGACTGTAAGCGTTCCTGCTTTTTTTGCATTCACTTCCAAACTGAAACCACCCGAATTATACGCAATTTTAAACGTACCAGCATTGCCAATATTTTTTTCAGCCTGTGCATCAAAAGCAAGCTGTTTTGCAGTATCTGTAGAATAATAGTAGGCTCTTGCTGTCTGGATGGTCTGCACTTCTGCGGAAGTATCTGCAACAGCATAATAAGCGGCTTTTGCCTGATAGTCTTTATCAAATAATAACGGATAGCCGCCTATCCAGCTTGTAGAATCCGTGATGCCCCAAAGGACTACGGCGGACAGGTTTACACCATCTGCCTTGACTCTCTTATACATATCAAAGCACTGACGATAGCGTTCTGCCAAAGCAAGTAAATCTTCATCGGCATTGGAACGGAGAGACACATCAAGTTCCGTAATCTGAATTTCAAGTCCCATATCAGCATAGCTTCTCAAAGCAGCTTCATATTGTGCAATAGAAGGAGAACTTATGCCGATGTGTGATTGCATTCCCATACCGTCAATTAATTTGGCATCAATCAAATCTTTCAGAATAGCGGACTGAATATATTTTAATTTATTTTCGCTGTATTCGTTATAGTCATTATAGAATAATTTACAGCCTTCGGGAGCATATTTTCTGGCATAGGTGAAAGCCTTCTTGATATAGCTCTGGTCACCGTAGACACTCACCCAGCCGGAAGAACCATCCCCCTGAGAATAAGCACCTGCATTGCGCATCGTGCCGGAATCAGAAGCGGCTTCGTTCACGACATCCCATGAATAGACATTCAGATTCGGATACTGTGTTTTGATAGCATCCATGACATTCTTGATATAGTTCTCCATGCGCTTATCCATAATTTCAGGAGAAACGAAATCGGCATTGGCATCGTAATTTTCTTTGAAGAACCAGTCAGGCGTCTGGCTGTGCCATACAAGAACATGTCCTCTCAAATCAAGATGATTTTCTTCGCAGAATTTGAGCATTGCAGATGCCTGTTTCAAAGAAATCTGCGGATTTGTCTGGTCACCGCCGTTGGCTTCCATGTAAGCAAGTGTAGCACTCTGGTCGAGAACCGCTTCGGGTTTGAGCTCGTTCCCGATGGTAACACTATTATAATGTTTCAGAATCAGGTCTTTTGTTGCACCCTGCGTGAATTCGGCACTTGCAACAGCGCATCCGATTTTGAAATCATCCGCATAAATATCTTTCAGAGAAGCAATATCTTCCTGAATCGCAGGGTCAGGAAGGCGTTCACCGGTGACATCATCCAGATAGAAGCCCATTAAATCCTGACTTGTTACGGCAGAATCCGGCTTGTATGCTGTCTGTACATAGACATACATATTAGATGCGCCCTCCGGAATGGTGCATTCTGTGCCGATGTAAGTCCATTCCCCCTTATTAGCAGTTTCAGTATAGATAGTATAATAATTTTCCTTGCCGTTCAAATCATATTGCAGATTGATAGAAAATTTCTGTGTATCAGTATATTCATCGCCGTCGTAAAGAACATAACAGCCGAATCTGTAATAACCGCCTGCTTCGAGAACCAGAGCTTTATTGCAGGTTGCGCCGTTCCATAACTGCTGACGGCCGTCAGTATGGAGTGAATATTCACCGCTGTGAGCGTATTTTGTGGAAACCTCCAGAGTTGTCTGTGAACCTCTGCCCTGCCATTTCATGACAGTGCCGTCATCAAAGTTATCAGAAAAGCCGTCATTTCCGGCTTCTTTCTCAATTTTTTCGCCTCTGACAATAAAATCATCCATATAAAAATCACTTAAAGTCGAAGCTTCAACATAAATCACGATATTGGAAGCATCTTCCGGAACGGTGTAAGTCCCGTTGATAGTACTCCATTCACCGGCTTTTGCGTTGACACTGCTGATATATTTATAATTTTCCTTGCCGTTGGCATCCGTATACAAGCATTGCAGATTGAATTGCTGATTCTGACCGCCGACAGATTCATCATCATACATAACAGCGACACTCAAAGTATATTGTTTTCCGGCGTACATTGTGCCAATCATGGAAGCTCCTGCACCGTTCCAGCTAACGGTTCTGCCGGTAACGGAAAGTGACTTGCTTCCGGAATTGGCATACTTATCGGAAAGCGTGAGTTCTGTACTGCCGGAGGTACGGGCTTTCCAAGTGCCGAAGCTATCCTCGAACGTATCATTAACAAGTTCGACATCTTCGGCAGAAACGTTCATGACGGGCAGAGCCGAAAAAAGCATTGCAGCGGTCATGATGCCTGCGGTAATTCTAGTTTTTTTCATACAAAATTTCCCCTCTTGTATAGATTATATTTTAATTTTCGAGCCTGTTGAATTCTATCAAATCATCAATATGGTCGAAAATATATTGCTGTGCCTGCGGTGTAAAAACATACCCTGATACCTCCATGCCAGTTCTAGTAGAATTTCTTCGCAAAATTCCAATATTTTGTCCTTCATTAGTTGGAATATAGTGTTTACTATCTGGATATGCTTTTTTTATTAGTCTTTCGCTGAACAGCCAGCCGGAAATAATACCGTTTTTTAAATGTTTCACTTGACTGGTATCAATCATAGAATTCAGATATTTTGTCATGTCTGACACTTTGATTTCACCTGCAAACGGAGACAGATTCGCTTTTTGTTCCGGAGTCAGGCAGAACAGCGGAATTTCAGGCTTTTCCGGAATGGGTATGCGTTCCATAGGCGGTACAGTTATTTTTTTAGGTCTTGGATAATCGTCCGCATTCTGAATGCAGAATTCTGAAATTTCATCAATGCAGTCATAAATCCACTGCTGTGCCTGCGTGTTATATACTACACTCTTGAAATTATCTTTTGAATTATATAAATTTGTCATGCCGAAATCAACAGCTTTTTCTGTTGCAATTCTGCGGTAACTTCCGTTCGGCAGTCCTCTTTTTTCGAGAAGTCCCTGATTTTCCAGCCATTCGGAAAGAGCTTTTGTTGGGATAAACCCATCTTCCTCCGGAGAAATTCCGTCATTGATGACGTTTGAAATATTCGTAATCGTGACATCTTCATTTACGGCATGAAAATTAGCTTTTCTTTCATCCGAAACCGCAAAGCGGGCAGAAGCATTTTTTTCCGGCTGTTCCGGAATCTGCATAGCAGAGATATTTTTCTCCAGAATCTCAGCAGTATAATTCAGATATTTGACAAGAGCCGGTTTTCTGACCGTATCATTTTCAGGAACTGGCTGTTTAGTCAGCGGGTCAATTCCTTTTGCAAGCAGTTCAAGACAAGCTTTTGCATTTTTCATAATTTGCAGTTCAGTCATATCAAATTCTGCCTTTCTAAAAATCAGTAATATATTATCATTATATAGCAAATTTTTCAAAAAGTCAAGAAGATTCCGTCAGAATTTGTAATATTTTGTTTGTTTCGCATATCGGCATTGCACATAAGGACATTAAAAAAATCCGGCTCTCTCAAGAGAACCGGATTCAAAACTTTACAGTATGCTTGTCAGATTGCCATCAAATACTGTATCAATAAATTTTCCTGCACCTGCCGGCGTATAAATCCAGTGGTCAATATGATTCTCATGATAGAAATAGCGAAGCGGTTCAGGCTTAGCAACATCTTCGCAAACATCTACCAGAATCAGCTTGACTTTGAGTTTTTCCGGAATCAAAGCCTTGATGTAGACACTTGTGCGCTGACCAACTTCCACCGGCTGACGGAGCTCGGCAAGTCCGGCAAGGTTCGGCATCAGTTCGATAAAGACACCGTATTTCTCAACAGAACGCACAATACCGCAGGTAGTTTCGCCCACATGGAACAGTGCAGCATTTTCTTCCCAAGTGCCAAGCAGTTCTTTGTGAGAAAGCAGAATTCTCTTGTCCTGTCTGCCTTTGATGATAACACGGATATTCTGTCCGACCGTGAATCTGTCAGAAGGATGCGCAATTCTAGAAACAGAAATGGCATCAATCGGCACCATGGAGGCAATTCCTGAACCAATATCGACAAATGCGCCGAAAGGCTCTAAATGTGTCACTTTAGCATCAATGATGTCACCGGGATTAAGCTGGGTCAGGAACTGCGACATGCACTGCTCCTGCACGGCACGGCGTGACAGAATGGCAATTTCTTCACCGTTTTCGTCTGATTCAATGCGGATAACCTTAAAGCAGACAGGCTTTCCGACTCTTGCAATCAGGGCAATGTCACGAAGTTCGCCTTCCAGAATGCCGACTGCACCTTCTTCACGTGGAATCATGCCTCTCATGCATGGCAGGCTGACCCACATGTTGTGATTGCTGTCACATGTGGTGACACGGGCTTCCAGAATTCTTCCTGTCAGTTGTGCCTGCAAAAGTCCCTGCGGGCTGGAAATGGCTGTCTGGTTCTCTGGGGTGTCCAGAAGTGCACCTTCCGGACAAAAATGTTTCTGATACATGTTTTCGACCTCCGATTTTTATTTTTAGGAAAAGTCCTGCTGTAGTATATGCCGGATTAGTCTGGAATAGAACCTGTCAGATTCCGACTACAGCAGATGACTTTCTGACATCCGGCAGATTTTCATCTCTTTCATGCTATCATATTTTGGAAGATTTGTCAAGTGCATATTGCATTGATTTTTTGTCAGATTGATGAAAAAAAAGTCACAAAACGGAAAAAATCATCATGCAGGACGAATCTGCATCGCCCCAAGCGACTGCATCACGGCAGAAACTGAGGCTGATTCAGAAATATCACAGATAACAGTGAGTTCCGCAGTTTTTCTGTACCAGTGCTCCGGCAGAGAAGAATCGCTCAGTTCTGAAATTAAAACATCTGTTGCGTAGTTTTCCATGCGCAGGTTAGCCGGAAGCATGGTAAACCGTTGTTTTCCGTTTACAGAAGGCATGGCTTTTCCCAGTTTCCGGATACGAATACTCCGGATGTTACGGATGCTCCGCCGAATGCGCCCTCCGGCGAGTTCAGCCATTTCTTCGGATGCAAATTCTGCTTTGATTCTGCAAAGTTCCATTATGCGTTCACTCCTGATTTAAAATTTCTGAAAATACAGCAACCTGTACAGGATAATGCTGTTATTTTTATTATGATTGCACAAATCCGAAAAACTATGTACACTAAATATTGCCTTTTTCAAAAAAATGAGGTATAATAAAATATGATGTCTTTACAGATGATGAAAGAGAACGAAAAGGAGATAATAACTGCATGGATATTTTTGTCAATGACAGGCTGGTGATGAAAAAACAGCACCCCTGCGGTGCAAAGGAAATGCTGGTTCTGCGGGCTGGTATGGATTTCCGCCTGCGGTGCGTCAGGTGCGGGAGAGAATTCCTTGTGCCAAGACTGAAAATCGAAAAATATATCAAACAAGTGATACATCAGGGAAATCAGGGAAATCAGGCAAATCAGGAAGGTGAACCACATGTTTGAAAAATTGCTTGCCATGGCGGAAAAATATCAGAAAATGAGCCGTCAGCTTGCTGACCCTGAGGTTGTTTCCGACCATGTGAAATATGCACAGCTCATGAAAGAATATAAAAATTTAACACCGATTATCGAAACATTTCAGGCTTATCAGAATGCAAGGAAAGATTTGGAAGAAGCCAGAATGCTTCTGGAAGATGCCTCTCAGGATGCCGAACTGAAAGAAATGGCACAGCTTCAGCTAGATGATGCCAAAATTCAGCTCGAAGAACAGGAACAGCAACTGAAAATTCTGCTCCTGCCAAAAGACCCCAATGATGATAAAAATGTCATTATCGAAATCCGTGGCGGTGCAGGCGGAGAAGAAGCTTCTCTGTTTGCAAATTCCCTGTTCCGGATGTACAGCATGTACGCCGAAGCCCATCGCTGGAAACTGGAAATTCTGAATGCAAATCCGACAGAACTCGGAGGCTATAAAGAAATCAGCTTTTCTATTGACGGCGATTCTGCCTATTCCAGACTTAAGTATGAAAGCGGTGTGCACCGTGTTCAGCGTGTTCCGGAAACGGAATCACAGGGCAGAATTCATACTTCTACGGTCACAGTAGCCGTTCTGCCGGAAGCTGATGAAGTTGAGCTGGAAATCAATCCTGCGGATTTGAAAATAGATGTATTCCGTTCCAGCGGGGCAGGCGGACAGCATATCAACAAAACAGAATCTGCTGTCAGAATTACACATCTTCCGACAGGCCTTGTCGTGGAATGTCAGGATGAACGCAGTCAGCACAAAAATAAAGACAAAGCCATGAAAGTTCTCCGTGCAAGATTATTTGAAATCATGGAGCAGGAACAAAATGATAAAATTGCTTCTGAACGGAAAATGCAGGTCGGTACAGGCGACCGGTCAGAGCGTATCCGGACTTATAACTATCCGCAGGGACGCATGACTGACCACAGAATCAATTTAACACTCTATCGGCTGGAAAGTATCCTTAACGGCGATTTAGACGAAGTTTTCGATGCGCTTGCAACAGCAGACCAAGCAGCAAAATTAGCGGGGCAAAATGCATGAATACCAGATTATTACAAAATACAAAACAAGATTTAGAATTAGCTGCACAGTTGATACGGAACGGCGAACTTGTCGCTTTCCCGACAGAAACAGTCTACGGACTCGGTGCAGATGCCAGAAAAGAAGATTCCGTGCGGGCGATTTTTACAGCAAAAGGCCGTCCGGCTGATAATCCTTTGATTGTTCACATTTCAGATATTTCTATGCTTGACAGCATTGTGAAAGAAATTCCGCCACTTGCCATGACACTGGCAGAACATTTCTGGCCGGGGCCTCTAACTATGGTACTCCCGAAACAGGATTGTATTCCTGATGTGACATCCGGCGGACTCGCAACAGTCGGTGTCCGGATGCCATCTCATCCGGTTGCAAGAGAACTGATTCGGATTTCCGGATGTCCGATAGCTGCACCTTCAGCGAATCGTTCCGGTCTGCCTAGTCCGACCACCGCAAAACATGTCATGGATGATATGAACGGCAGAATCTCCGCTGTTCTTGACGGCGGTCAGTGTGAAGTCGGTGTGGAATCGACTGTTATCTGTTTTGATGATGCCGAAACAGTTCATATTCTCCGACCCGGTCTCATTTCTCTGGAAGATGTAACCCCCTATGCGAAATATGTCTATGTCGATAAAGCTGTTTTTCAGCAGATTTCCGCAGATGCAAAAGTTGCTTCTCCGGGGATGAAGTATAAACATTACTCGCCGAAGGCGAAAATTCTCCCTGTCGATGCACCGGATTTTGAATCTTTCCGGAATTATGTCACACAACATGCAGAAGAACATACTTATTGTCTGCTATTCGATTCCGACCCAGAAATAAACGGCGTTGCCTGTCTGCATTACGGCGATGACGGCGCACATCAGGCGCATGATTTGTTTTACCGTTTCCGAGAACTGGATGAACTCAGTGCAGAAATCGTCTATGTCCGTATGCCGCAGCAGACAGGCGCAGATTTGTCAGTCTATAACAGACTGATGCGTGCTTCCGGATTCGAGGTGATTCGCTTATGAACGGAGAACATCACACTATTGTAGTTGGCCTGACCGGTCAGACCGGCGCAGGAAAAAGCACCGTTTCCGAAATTTTTGTGAATCATGGCTTTTCCCTGATTGATGCCGATAAAATTGCCCGTGAAGTAGTCGAACCGGGAATGCCCTGTCTTGCAGAATTATT
>JAFRMZ010000032.1 GCA_017430465.1 Oscillospiraceae bacterium | reverse complement strand
TATTTCGCAGTGTTGAAAAGTTGAAAACTTTGTGGAAAAACATTGCTTATCCCTCTTGGCTGATACTTCTGTCAGCAGAAACGGAGTGTGAATTATTATCATGAGTAACGAAAATTTACAAGAACAATCCGGTCAGGAATATGGTGCAGAACAAATTCAAGTTCTCGAAGGTCTTGACCCTGTCCGCAAACGTCCCGGCATGTATGTCGGCTCAACGGGAGAGGGCGGACTTCATCATCTTGTCTATGAAATTGTTGATAATGCCATTGATGAAGCTCTTGCCGGATTCTGTACAGAAATTACTGTTGAAATTCTGCCGGATAACATCATCCGTGTTTCTGACAACGGACGTGGTATCCCTACCGGTATTCATCCTACAGAAGGCATCTCTGCTGCTACTGTCGTTTATACTGTCCTTCATGCCGGTGGTAAGTTCGGCGGAGGCGGATATAAAGTCTCCGGCGGTCTGCACGGTGTCGGCGCATCTGTTGTCAATGCCCTTTCCCAATGGCTTGAATTAACTGTCAAGGATGGCAAAAATATTCACTTCCAGCGTTTTGAACGTGGTGAATACAAAGAACAGCTTAAAATTATCGGTGAAACTTCCGAAACCGGCACTGTTGTCACTTTCAAGGCTGACCCTGAAATTTTTGAAACTACTGTCTATGACTATGATACTCTCCTCAAGAGACTCAGAGAACAGGCTTTCCTTAATGCCGGCCTTAAAATTAATCTTTCTGATACCAGAAATCCTAATGAAATCCAGAAGAAAAATCTGCACTATGAAGGCGGTATCCGTCAGTTTGTTGAGCATATCCATCATACAAAAGGCTATGAAGCTATCGGCGATGTGATTTATTTCTCCGGTTCGCAGGATGATGCTTTTGCTGAAATTGCTATGCAGTATAACGACAGCTATAACGAAGTTGTCCTCTCGTTCGCAAACAATATCCACACCAAAGACGGCGGAAGCCATGAAACGGGCTTTAAAAATGCTCTTACTAAAATTATCAACGATTATGGCAGAAAATTCAATCTCCTCAAAGAAACTGAAAAACTTTCCGGCGATGATGTCCGTGAAGGCCTGACTGCTATCATTTCCGTCAAGCTCACCGAATGTGAATTTGAAAGTCAGACCAAAGTCAGGTTAGGCAATCCTCAGGTCAGACCTTTTGTCGAAAAGCTCATGCAGGAAAAATTAATGAGCTATTTCGAGATGAATCCTTCTGTTGCCAAGGAAATTATTGACAAGTGCATGGCCGCACGCCGTGCCCGTGAAGCCGCTAAAGCCGCCAGAGAAACTGCACGCCGTAAAACAGCCATGGAAAGCGCATCACTCCCCGGTAAGCTCGCTGACTGTTCTGAACACGGCGTTGCCAATACTGAAATCTATATTGTCGAAGGCGATTCCGCCGGCGGTTCTGCCAAAGGCGGTCGTGACAGAAAATATCAGGCTATCCTTCCTCTCTGGGGAAAAATGCTCAACGTTGAAAAAGCCCGTATCGACAGAGTTTACGGCAATGATAAGCTCATGCCTGTTGTGACTGCTCTCGGCACTGGCATCGGCGAAGATTTCAATCTTGAAAAATTACGCTATGACAAAGTCATCATCATGGCCGATGCCGATGTTGACGGATGTCATATCAGAACTCTGCTTCTGACTTTCTTCTTCCGTTATATGCGCCCTCTCATCGAGAACGGCAATATCTATATCGCCCAGCCTCCGCTTTACCGTGTCGCAAGAGGCAAAAAAGTCTATTATGCTTTCAGTGATGCTGAACGTGACAAGTATATTGCTGAACTCGCTGATGCAAACGGCAATTCCTCCAAAGTCGCCGTTCAGCGTTACAAAGGTCTCGGCGAAATGGACAGCGAACAGCTCTGGGAAACTACCATGAACCCCGAAACCCGTACTATCCTACAAGTCAGCATGGAAGATGCTGTCAAAGCTGATGAAATTATTACTATTCTCATGGGCGATAAAGTCCTCCCCAGAAAAGACTATATCGAAAAATACGCCCGTACTGTTCATAATCTAGATATTTAATATTTTCAGTTTTCAACTTTTCATTCCACAAATGTTGAAAACTTATCAGGAGGTGGATTCTTGAACGATTCCGGTCTTTTGCTCGAAAAATCTTATCAGATTCCCTTTTCCCTTTTTAAATCTTCTTTTACAGCGTTTCAGAAAAAATTCGTCTACCCAAAGACGTATCTCACTATGGGTCTGCTGGCTGGCATCATCGGTATTTATGCCTATTTTGTCGCCAACGGCGCAGACTCTCAAAGACCTGTATACTGTATGATTGTCATTGTCTGCACTGCCCTTATCGGTTTCCAGTGGTATAACCCCAGAAAAATCCGCAGAAATCTGATGCTTGCCGTTAAAGAAATCGAACAGGATAACTACAGAATCCGCATCTATCCCGAATATCTCGAAATCGGTACTATTTTACCGCCGGAAGAAGTTTCCGGCGAAAATTCCGAATCGGATGACTTGTTTGATGATACCCCCGAAGATAATTTCTCCGGCACAAGAATCTATTATAACAAAAATCTGCATATTACAGAATATCACGATTTTTTTATGATATATCAGACAAAAACGATGTTCTATGTTCTGCCGAAATCTGCTTTTTCTGAAGAAGAACTCGAAATTATGAGAGTCCACTTCTCCCAGAGGCTTGACAAAACTTTCCAGCAGGACAAATAATCTATTCTAATTTTTGATTTGAGGTGAACTGCATTTTGAATACAGAACAAAATCAGAATCAGGAGCTACAGGAACAACAGCCCCAGCAGAAAGTTATCCCCATTGATGTGGCTGATGAAATGCATGATTCGTTCCTTGCCTATGCAATGTCCGTTATCATTTCCCGTGCGCTTCCTGATGTCCGTGACGGTTTGAAACCTGTCCACAGAAGAATTATTTATACTCTCCATGAAAACGGTTTGACTCCCGACCAGCCTTACAGAAAATGCGCCGATACTGTCGGTTCTGTTCTTGGCCGGTATCATCCGCATGGTGATGCTTCTGTTTATGATGCTCTTGTCAGACTTGCGCAGGATTTCTCTCTGAGATACCCTCTTGTTGACGGTCATGGCAACTTCGGTTCAGTTGACGGAGACCCGCCGGCTGCCTATCGTTATACAGAAGCCAAAATGTCAAAGCTTTCTGTCGAAATGGTTACTGACATCCAGAAAAATACTGTTGATTTTGGCACTAACTATGATGACAGACTCAAAGAACCTACCGTTCTGCCGTCCCGTTTCCCGAATGTCCTTGTAAACGGTTCTGTCGGCATTGCTGTCGGCATGGCTACCAATATTCCCACCCATAACCTCGGTGAAGTCATTGACGGTCTGAATCTCTTAATCAAAGACCCTGACTGCACTCTTGATGACCTTATGGAATGCATCAAAGGGCCGGACTTCCCGACAGGCGGTATCATCATGGGCAAAGCCGGCATCCGTGCCGCTTATGCTACCGGCAAAGGAAAACTTATTGTCCGTGCCAAAACTTCTTACGAAGAAATCAAGGGCAGACAGCATATTATCGTTCATGAAATCCCTTATATGGTCAATAAAGCAAGACTTGTCGAGCATATCGCCGAATTAATCAAAGACAAGCGCATTGATGGCGCAACTTTTGTCCGTGATGAATCCGGCCGTGACGGTATGCGTATTGTCATCGGCCTCCGCAAGGATGCTGTTGCTGATGTTGTTCTCAATAAGCTGTTCTCTTACACCCAGCTTCAGGATACCTGCGGTGTAAATATGCTTGTCCTTTCCAAAGGCGTTCCGAAAGTTCTTTCCCTTAAGGAAATTCTGGAACAGTATCTTGAATTCCAAGTGGAAGTGATTACAAGACGGGTTCAGTTTGACCTCGATAAAGCCCTTAAACGTGCGCACCTGCTACAGGGCTTTATGCTTGCTGCTGATTATATTGATGAAGTTATTGCTATTCTGCGCAGTTCGGCAAGCATTGCCGAAGGCAAGGAAAAGTTAATCCAACGCTTCAAAGATGTTGACATGCTCGAACTGCTCTCCAGAGCGCAGTATGACCTTTCGGGTCTGCATCTTCCTCATGCTGTCGGCCTCTCTGATGAACAGGCAGATGCTATTGTGCAAATGCGCCTTGGGGCTCTTACCGGTCTGGAACGCCAGAAAATTACTGACGAATTATTTGCACTCTGCGGTAAAATTTCTGAATATGAAGATACCCTTGCAGACAAACAGAAAGTTTATCAGATTATCTCTGACGAACTTGAAGAAATCAGAAGAAAATTCAGCGATGACCGCCGTACTGAAATTACTTCCGTCAGCGGTGAAGTGGATATTGAATCCCTCATCCAGATGGAAGACTGCGTTGTCACTTATACCAATAACGGCTATATCAAGCGCATGGCTCTCGAAACTTATAAAACTCAGAAACGAGGCGGCCGTGGTGTTACCGGCATGAAACAGCGTGAAGAAGATTTTGTCTCTGAAATGTTCATCTGCTCTACACATGATAATATTTTATTCATCACCAACAAGGGCTATATGCATAAACTCAAATGCTATGAAATTCCTGACGGCTCGAAAGCTTCCAGAGGTTTTCACTTTGCCAACCTCCTTCAGCTTCAGGAAGGCGAGCGCATCTCTGCTATGCTTCGTACCAAAGATTTTGATGATGATAAATTTGTTACTATGATTACCAAGTTCGGGCGCATCAAGCGCACCCCTCTGAATGCGTTCCGCAATATCCACAAAAAAGGTCTTATTGCTACGCTTCTGGATGAGGGGGATGAAATTGCAGGCGTGCGCATGACAGACGGGACAAATCAGCTTATCATTGCTACCAAAAACGGCATGGCTCTCCGCTGTGAAGAAACACAAGTTCGCTCTATGGGCCGGAACAGTCACGGCGTGAAAGCTATCACCCTCCGGAACGGTGACGAAGTTATCTCCCTTGCCAGAGTCCGTGAAGGGGCAAGCGTTCTCACTGTCTCTGAACAAGGATTCGGCAAGCGTACTCCTCTCGAAGAATATCGTCTTCAGGGCAGGGGCGGTTTTGGCATCCGGAATTATCCCGTCAAGGAAACCGGCAATCCCGTCTGCGGTATCAAGGTTGTTGACGAAGATGATGATATTATCTTAATCTCTACAGAAGGCATTATCATCCGTGTTCCTGCATCTGAAATCCGCATGTGCGGAAGAATCTCCAAAGGCGTTAAAGTCATGAAAGTTTCTGACGGCAATACTGTCGTGACTTTTACCCGTGCCGAACATGAAACAACGGAAGAACCTGATACCGATTCCGAATCCGATTCCGGCGAAAGTTCCCCAAAACATGAAGAATTCAGCTCGGACAGCAATGAGGAAGTCACCATATGACCGACAGACAGGAATGCATTGTTCTGAATGATGTTAAATCATCATTCAGAATTCTGCATATCTCCGACATTCATTTCAGCATTCATACAACCCATGAGAAAAATCAGCAGGTTATCTCTGAACTTCTCCGGAAAGCTGATTTCTATTCTCCGCTTTCCCAGCATAATGGCATTATTGCTGTCACTGGCGACCTTGTTTCCCGAATCCCTGGCGAAACCAGTATCTCTGATGCCCTCGACCTGCTTTTCAGACTCAAACAGATTGCCCCTGTTGCTTATTCCCTTGGCAATCATGAAAAAGACCTGCCTGATTCCGTTCTTCAGGATATGCTCCGCAAATGCCGGAAAGCCGGTATTCTTGTGCTGGATAATTCTTCCGTCATGATTCAGGAAATTTTATTCACCGGCCTGACTATCCCTCAGTCTGTCTATAAAAATCCAAACGGTTCTTATTTCGCTCTGGATAAAATTACTCCTGATATGATTGTTTCCTGTATCGGAAACTGTCCGGCGCATCCGTGTGTCATGCTTGCCCATTCTCCTATGGGATTTGAGGCGTATGCACAGTGGGGTGCAGATGTTATCCTTTCCGGCCACGTTCACGGCGGTGTTGTCAGAATCCCCGGCGGTGTCGGAGTGCTTTCTCCTGAACGCCGTTTCTTTCCCAGATATACCAAAGGCATTTATCAGTACGGAACGGCTTTCATGAACGTTTCCGCAGGCATCGGAAAATTCCGGATTAATAATCCGCCCGAATTTGTCTGCATTGATTTAGTACCTCGAAAATCATGACTCCCAGAAAGGAGGATTTCTGTTTTTATGACTTTTCAGCTTCCTGATGCTGTCCAGAAGATGTGCAATCTTCTCTATGATAACCATTTTGAGGCCTTTGTTGTCGGCGGATGTATCCGTGATGCTTTCCTTGGCCTGACCCCTCATGACTATGACATTACTACAAACGCTCTCCCTGAACAGATTATTCAGATTTTCGGAAAAGAAAACTGTTCTGAATATGGCCGGACTTTCGGCACAGTCGGTGTTAAGTATGCCGGCGGGTTCGCTGAAATTACTACTTTCCGGACAGAAACGGATTATACAGATTATCGTCATCCCAGTACGGTTCTTTTTGCAGATTCTATTTTTGATGACCTTGCAAGACGTGACTTTACCTGCAATGCTATGGCGTGGGATGCTAAGAATCATCAGCTTGTTGACCCATTTGGCGGTGTACAGGACCTGCAAAATAAAATCCTCCACTGTGTGGGTGTTCCTTCCGCACGTTTCCGTGAGGATGCTCTTAGAATCCTCCGTGGAATGCGCTTTTGTGCAAGATTTGGCTTTCAGCCTGACCTGCTTACAGATTCGGCAATGAGGGCTTCTGCTTTTCAGCTAAAACATATCTCCGCTGAAAGAATTTTCTCTGAATTGCGTGCCATGCTTATGGGGGACTATATTACTGATATTCTGATTCGCTATCCTGAAATTCTTGCTGTCAGAATTCCTGAAATCCTTCCGTGCATTGCTTTTACTCAGCATACACACTGGCATGATTTCACTGTGTGGGAACATATTGCACGGGCTGTCGGCAATGCTCCAAAAAATCTGACTGTCCGCCTGGCGATGTTTTTTCATGATATTGCCAAGCCTCAGTGTTTTACAGTTGATGCAGACGGCGGGCACTTCCAGGGCCATGCCCAGAAAAGCGCAGAATCTGCTGATAAAATTCTGCTCCGCCTTAAAGCCGATAATTATACCAGAAAATTAATCTGCAAACTAATTGCCTATCACAGAGAAACTCCCAAAAATCTGACTTCTGTCAGAAAAATTCTTTCTGTCCTTGATTATGATGAATTTGCTCTCCTGATTCAGGTCCTCGATGCCGACAGAATCTCCAAATTAAACGGTGAACCCGAAGAACGTACTAAAATCGACAGGGCTGAAGCTTTCTTCAAAGTCTGCAAAGAACAGCATCTCTGCTGTCGTGCCAAGGATTTGGACATCTCCGGAAAGGATTTGCTTGCTATCGGTCTGGAGGGAAAACAAATCGGCTTTGTTCTGAATGAACTGCTGGAATCTGTAATTTCCGGCACACCTAACCGGAGAGAAACGCTCTTACCCCTTGCAGAGGAGTTATATCATGATTTATTTTGTTGAAGATGATAACAGCATCCGTGAACTTGTTACCTATACCCTCAGCAGTGCAGGAATGCCTGCCAGCGGTTTCGGCAGGCCTTCCCTTTTCTGGAATGCTCTTGAGAAACAGCTTCCTGAACTTATCCTTCTTGACATTATGCTTCCGGAAGAAGACGGCCTCTCTATTCTGCGCAAACTCCGCACCAAACCGGAAACCCAGAATATTCCTGTCATGATGCTGACTGCCAAATCCAGCGAATATGAAAAAGTCATCGGTCTGGATGCCGGTGCAGATGATTATCTTCCCAAACCTTTCGGCATGATGGAATTAATTGCAAGAGTACGTGCGCTTCTTCGGCGTGCACAGAAATCTTCTGCACCTGAAACAATGGCTTATCAGCTCGGCTCTCTTTATGTCAACCCTGAAAAACATATCGTTCAGGTCAATGGTGCAGACATTCTCCTGACATTCAAAGAATTCGAGATGCTGTGTCTCCTGCTTAAAAACAAAGACATTGTCCTTACAAGAGAGCAGTTTCTCAACAGTGTCTGGGGCTATAGTTTTGACGGCGAAAACCGCACGGTTGATGTCCATATCCGCACCCTGCGTCAGAAATTAGGCGAAGCCGGCAATTATATCAAAACTATCCGTGGTATCGGCTACAAAATTGAAGAATCTTCGGGAGATACCCTGAATGCGGAATGAACTTACTAAAAGAATCTTTCTTGCCTGCATTACTGTCTTTCTTATGACTTTCAGCCTGATTCTCTATGTCATGAATACTTATCTCATGCAGAGAAATGTTGCTGAACTGCATGACAGAGCGATTCTTCTCTCCTCTGCCGTCAATGAGTACGGCTGGGAATTTCTCTGTTCTGTCCAAAGTGGTACAGCTAGAATCACGCTCATCGACTATGACGGCACGGTTCTTTTTGACAGCAAGCTGAATCCTGACAAAATGGAAAACCATTCCCAGCGTGAAGAATTTCAGGAGGCTATTCAGTACGGCGAAGGTGAAAGTGAACGCTATTCTGATTCTATTCTGAAAAAAACGGTCAATTATGCCGTAAGGCTTGATAATTATCAGGTTATCCGTGTTTCTATGAATCAGGACACTGTCTTCCGGCTTGTTGTTTCTATGCTTTCTCCGGTGATTCTGATTGTTCTGCTTATGATTCTGCTTTCTGTTGTGCTTGCTTCGGAAAGCTCTAAAAAAATTATGAAGCCTATCAATCAGCTTGACCCTGAAAATCCTGATGACAGAAATATTTATGATGAAATGAAACCCTTTATCCGCAGGCTGATTGCACAAAATCAACAGATTCAGCATCAGATTCAGCAACTTCAGGAAGAACATAAAAAACAAGATGCTATCCGGCGTGAATTTACTGCCAATGTTTCTCATGAACTCAAAACGCCTCTCACTTCTATTTCCGGTTTTGCTGAAATTCTTCGGGACGGTTATGTTCAGGAAAAAGATGTTTCTCATTTTGCTGATAATATCTACAAAGAGGCTCAGCGTCTGATGACTCTTGTCAATGATATTCTCAAACTTTCCAGACTGGAAGACGGCGTTACAGAAATGTATGAAGACAGGACTTCTATTAATCTGCTTGCACTTTCCAAAAGCGTCTGCGAACGTCTTTCTCTCAGTGCACAGAAAAATAATATCTCCCTCTCCTGTCAGGGCGAAGCTGTTCATATCATCGGAATGCCACATATTCTGGAGGAAATTATTTATAATATCTGCGATAATGCTATTAAATATAATCACTCCGGCGGTTTCGTCCGTGTTACGCTTTACCGTTCGGATAATCTTGCTATTCTCAGAATTGAAGACAACGGCATTGGCATTCCCGAAGCTGACCAAGAACGCATTTTTGAACGTTTTTATCGTGTTAACAAAAGCCATTCCAAAGAAGTCGGCGGAACGGGTTTGGGACTTTCTATTGTCAAACATGGTATGGCACTTCATTATGCCAGAATTGAACTTGACAGCGAAGAAGGAAAAGGCACTTGCATCCGGCTGTGCTTTCCATTGTAAAATTAATTTTTAATGATAAACATTAAATTTTTATTGTTAAAATTATACTATCCGGAGGAGAAAACTTCCGGATTTTTTATGCAAACATATATTTTTTAACGATTATCGTTAAAAATCTATTGACAAATATTAATTTCCGTGCTATACTAAAACCATCACAAGCAATCAAATTTATCTTATGGAGGTTTTACTATGAATACAAATGCGAATATCCAAAAAATTAACAAATGCGGAAAACTCTGCCATATCTTCAGCAAAATTATCATGATTTTCTGCATTGTCGGTACAGTTTTGACAACTGTTACTATTTTCATCTTGAAATTCTTCCCTGAACATATCGGCCTGATTACTGATGTCACTGATACCAGTCAGATAAGCATACCAACTCTTGTGATAGGCTTATGTGCTTTGATTGCTTCTGCTGTTTTCTATTTCTTTGCCATCAGATTTTCTCAAAAAATTGAAACCTGTGAAACGCCGTTCAGCGAAGATGTTATCAAAGAAATGAAACTGTTTGGAATTGTCTATCTGGTTGTGGTGCTAATGTTTGGCTTTGCAGGCGTTGTTTTTACTGCTGTCCCCTCTGTTATGACAATCTGGCTTTTGATTAATTCATTCGCTTACGGTGCGGAATTGCAGAAAGAATCTGACGAATTATTATAATCTACAGGCGGTGAAACATGATTATTTTAAGATTAGACCGTGTTATGGCTGACAGAAAAATCAGCCTCAATGAATTAAGTGAAAAAGTCGGCGTTTCCAATGTCAATTTATCCAAGCTCAAAACGGGAAAAGTCAGTGCTGTTCGCTTTTCAACCCTCAATGCCATCTGCAAGGTTCTCCGCTGTCAGCCCGGTGATATCCTTGAATTTATTGATGACGATACAGAAACATAAATTCACCTCTTGACATTTTTCTGCTTTTTAGATATAATATTATTAATGCATCTCCCCTCATGTGCAGGGGAGATTTATTTTCTTGACTCAGGAGGCAGGTTTTTTATGATTCAGGTGTTTAATACCCTAACCAACAAAAAAGAAGAACTCAAAACTATCGAGCCGAATAAAGTTCGCATGTATGTCTGCGGACCTACTGTGTATAATTACATCCACATCGGCAACGCAAGACCCGTCTGCGTTTTTGACGTGTTCAGAAGATTCCTTGAATATATGGGCTATGAAGTTACTTTTGTACAGAACTATACTGACGTCAATGATAAAATCATCCGTCAGGGCAGGGAAGAAGGTATCTCTCCGGAAGCCTGTGCTGAAAAATATATTTCCGCTTACTGCCGTGATGCCGAAGGACTTAACGTCCGCCCTGCAACCGTTCACCCCAGAGTTTCTGAATTTATGCCCAAAATTATTGATTTTATTCAGACCCTCATCAACAAGGGCTATGCTTATCAGGCCGGAAATGATGTCTACTATAAAACCAGAAAATTTATCTCTTACGGCAAACTCTCCAATCAGTCCCTTGATGACCTCAATGCCGGCGCAAGAGTCGAAATCAACGAAATCAAACAAGACCCTCTCGATTTCGCCCTCTGGAAAGGCTGTGACCCTTCCGAACAGCATTGGGATTCCCCATGGGGAACAGGACGTCCCGGCTGGCATATCGAATGCTCCTGTATGGCCAAATACTGCCTTGGCGATACTATCGACCTCCATGCCGGCGGACATGATTTAATCTTCCCGCATCACGAAAATGAAATTGCACAGTCAGAGGCTGCTAACGATGCGCCCTTCGCCAATTACTGGATGCATAACGGACATATCAATGTCGACCATCGCAAAATGTCCAAATCTGAAGGCAATTTCTTCCTGACCAAAGATGTCGCCGAAACATACGGCTATGAAGTGATTCGCTATCTCATGATTCAGGCGCAGTACCGTGCACCTATGAATTATACTGTCGAACTCCTCAACGCCTGCAAGGCTTCTCTCGACAGACTTTATCAATGCAGGGAAACCCTCAGAAATGCTCTCAAAAATGCTCCCTCCGGTGCTGTCTCCGAACAGGCAGAAGAGGCTTTCAAAAAGGCAAAAACGAATTTCATTCAGTCCCTTTCTGATGACCTCAATACGGCTGATGCTCTTACAGCCGTTTTTGAACTTGTCCGTGAACTGAATATCATGTGTGCGGATTCCCATACTTCCAGAGAACAGCTCCAGAAAGGCTCTGACCTCTTTGAAGAATTAATCTCGGTGCTCGGCCTGCTCTACGAACGCAAGGAAGAAGCCGTTCCGCAGGAAGTTCTTGACTTGGCAGAAAAGAGAACTGAAGCCAGAAAAGCTAAAAATTTCGCTGAAGCAGACAGACTGCGGGACGAAATCAAAAAACTCGGCTATGCTGTCAAGGAAACCCGTCAGGGTGTGGAAATCTCTAAATTATAATCATCATGGCAAGATATTCTGAACCCAATCCAAAAAGAAAAGCCCTTTCCACAATGGGCATTTTCCTGCTTGCAGCCGCACTTCTCAGCTTTATTGCTTTTTACGTCATCGTCATGATTTCTCAGCAGGGCTACCACTATATTGACCCCGATACTCTGGAATTAGTTCAGATTCAGGAAATCCCTGACGGTGCACCGACTGCGGTCATTCAAACTTCCCTCGGCGAAATACGGGCAGTTCTTTATCCCGAATATGCACCGAATACTGTTTCGCAGTTTATCTCGCTCGCTGAAGACGGCTGGTATGATGATACCTGCATCTTTGAGGCAAAAAACGATGTCTACTTCGCTGCCGGAAGTGCCGATTCTGCCGGAACGCTCAAAACACCTCCCGTTTTTGAAAATCAGGAAAAAGTCCCGCAGGAACTGCATCAGAACCTGTGGCCGTTCCGTGGTGCGCTCTGTTCGCTGACCACTTCTACAGATACCAGCTTTTCCAGACGCTTATTCAAAAACGAAACCTACTACACCGGCACCCGTTTTATGCTGTTGAATTCTGTCGATTTCTCTGATGAAGAATTTGTTGCCCAGTTCCGTGAAGCCTCCGGAAGCGAACTCCTTGCTGACACTTTCCTGACTTTAGGCGGTGTTCCTAATTTCTCCCAGCAGGTGACCGTGTTCGGTCAGACTTACTATGGCCTTGACATCATTCAGCAAATCAGCTCCCTTCCTCTTGCAGAAGAACCCAATTCGCAGGGCTATACACCCCCTCTGGAAGACATTAAAATTTTATCTGTCAGAATTTCTTCCTATTCCCAAGAAGATGCAGAACTGAATGAACTTACTTCCGCACCGGTCACAGACTAATCCCCATACATGTACTTTTTCACAAGTATTTCATTTTGCCGGCACGGATTATTATTAAAATTTCTAAATACTTACAGGAAATTTGTATTTTCACTTTACAAATTTTCTGGAATGTTGTATAATATTCTTATCCGGGCGTTTCGTGCGCCCCATCAATATCATTTCCGGAAAGAAGCATTGCTATCATGAAATTCAGATTCCTTGCTGCTGCTGTCAGTTTACTCCTGCTTCCCCCCTTCCTGACCGGCTGCGGCAAAAAATATGTTCAGCTCCAAGAACTTCCCGTGCTGAATTATACTGCTCCTGCTCAGGGCGATGACATCATTGTGATGAAAATCAAAGACTATGGTGAAATTAAAATCCGGCTGTTTCCGGAACTGCTTCCTGAAGCCTGCGAAAATTTTACCACACTCGCCAATCAGGGCTATTATGACGAACTTATCTTTCATCGTGTCATTGAAAATTTCATGATTCAGAGTGGTGACCCCAAAGGTGACGGCACTGGCGGTGAATCCTGCTGGGGCGGTCAGTTTGACGGCGGTTTCTCCAATCAGCTCATCCATGTGCCCGGTGCACTGGCTTATGCCAATGCCGGCTCAACTGCAACTGACGGCAGTCAGTTCTATATCGTCACCGGCCAAACTGTAGATACTGCCTTGCTGGAGGAACTTACTCAGCAAAATCAGATTTATTTTTCTCAGCAGGCAAAAGACCTCTATACACAGTACGGCGGTACACCTTTCCTTGACGGCGGTTATACCGTTTTCGGACAGGTCATTGACGGCCTTGATATTGTCTTCCAGATTTCACAGGCCGAAACTAATTCCAATAATAAGCCTAAAAAATCTATCTATCTGGAAAGTGTTAGAACAGAACCTTACAACAACAGTCCAATCCGCTGGTATCCAGCCGATTATGAACAGGAATCATGAGTGCTATAAAAACAGAATCACTCATCATCAGAGGAGAGAATAACGTGGAGATGCAGAAATTTGTTATCAACGGCGGAAATCCGCTGAAGGGTGACATCTGGGTCAGCGGTGCGAAAAATTCCGCAGTCGCTATCCTTCCGGCAGTTCTTCTGCTGGATGTCCCCTGTATTATCGAAAATGTTCCCGACATCAGTGATGTCAAAATCTGCCTTAAAATTCTGAAAGGCCTCGGCGCAGACGTCCGGCCTATCGGCGATAAAGGCGATACTTACTGGATTTCATGCAAAAAAGTTTCGGACTATTATGTCCCCTATGAAGAAGCCAAAAAAATGCGTGCTTCTTATTACTTCCTCGGCGCACTGCTCGGCAGATGCGGTAATGCATGGGCGGCTATGCCCGGCGGCTGCCCTCTTGGCGCACGTCCTATTGACCAGCATCTGAAAGCTTTTGAAATCCTTGGCGCAAAGCAAATCATTTCTGACAAGGCTTCTGATATTGTCGAATTACATGCTGAACAGCTTCAGGGCGATGTCATCAGCATGGATGTCGTCTCTGTAGGTGCAACTATGAACGCTATCCTTGCTGCTGTCAAAGCCAAGGGCACAACCATCATCGAAAATGCTGCCAAAGAACCGCATATCGTAGATTTGGCTAACTTCCTCAACTATATGGGGGCACGCATCAAGGGCGCAGGCACAGATACTATTAAAATCAAAGGCGTGGACAAACTTGCCGGCAATGCAGGAGAAGGCTCTGCTGTCGATTATCGCTATCCTGTTGTTCCCGACCAGATTGAGGCAGGTACTTTCATGATTGCTGCCGCTGTCACAAGAGGCGATGTCTTCATCAAGGGCGTAATTCCCAAACATCTCGAAGCCATTACTGCAAAGCTCCGTGATGCGGGTGTGAATGTCGAGGAACTTGAAGACGAAGACACAGTTCATGTATTTGTGAAAGAAAATGTTCTTTTTCAGCCTGTCAACATCAAGACAGAGCCTTATCCCGGATTTCCGACTGATATGCAACCTCAGATGGCGGTGCTCCTTACCCTTGCGGACGGCCAGAGCACTATCACTGAAAATGTCTGGGAAGACCGTTTCCGCTATGTCAAAGAACTTGCTAAGATGAGTGCCAAAATTGACATCACCCAAAACGGTGCGCTCGTTCACGGCAGTGCTAACCTTCAGGGCGCAGATGTGGAAGCCTGTGACCTCCGTGCCGGTGCGGCGATGATTATCGCCGGACTTGCCGCCAACGGCCAGACCTCTATTACTGACATCCGCCACATTGAACGGGGTTATGCTGATATTGCCGGCAAACTACGTGGTATCGGCGCAGATATTGCTAAAATCAGCCCCGAAAAAGATTAATCTTTCCGGCAGCACGTTCATAGTGCTGCCATGCTTTTTACTTAGTCAGGAGTTTCTTTATTATGGCGAAATTTTATCCTCTTTTCAGCTCCAGCAAGGCCAATGCTTCTTATATCGGCTCGCAGTCAGAAGGAATTCTCGTTGATGCCGGCGCAAGCTGTAAAAAAATTCTGGAAGCCCTTTCCTGCAATTCTCTTGCACCTTCTGCCGTTAAGGGCATTTTTATCACTCATGCCCACAGCGACCATATCAAAGGTCTGAAAGTGCTTTCTAAAAAACTCAAAGTTCCTGTTTACGGTTCTCAGACGACTCTTGAACTCCTTGCACATGATGGTCATCTTTCTCCTGAAATCCGGACTGTTCCCATTGATACTCGTGCTGTTGACTGCGGAGGCTGTGAACTTACTGCTTTTCCTACAATGCATGATGCTGTTGGCAGTGTCGGCTATCATATTCATACCAGCGATGACAGACACTGCGCTGTCTGCACAGATTTAGGCATTGTTACAGACCAAGTCAGAAACGCTCTCAAAGGCTGTGACATGATTCTTCTCGAAGCCAATTATGACCCTTCTATGCTCTGGAACGGCATCTATCCTTCTGAACTTAAACGGCGCATTACTTCCCAGTATGGTCATCTTTCCAATCAGGATTCTGCTGAATTTGCTGATTTCCTTATCCGGAACGGCACAACCAGATTATTATTAGGCCATCTCAGCCCCCATAATAATACCCCTGCTATCGCTTCCAGTACAGTCATGCAGAATCTCCGTGATTTTAAACTTAATTTCGATTATCTCCTCGGCATTGCTCCGTCAGAAACTACCGGAGGTGCAGTCGTTTTCTAATGCTTATCATCCATTTAATCACTGTCGGAAAACAGAAAGAGCCTCATCTCATACAGGCGCAGGAACTCTACAGCAAACGCCTGACTCCTTTCTGTAAATTCCAGTTTATTCAGCTTCCGGCTGTCCGGCTCTCTGATAACCCTTCCGAAAAGGAAATTCAAAAAGCTCTCTCTCAAGAAGCTGAACTTGTCCGGAAACATCTCAATGGCTTGTTCATTCCCCTCTGCATTGAGGGCAGACAGCTTGACAGCCAGAAATTTTCTGAACTCCTTACCAGAAAAATTCCTATGCAAGACAGTGCTGTTTCTTTCGTCATCGGCAGTTCTTTCGGGTTAGACCAGAATCTTAAAAATTCTGCATTTCTCAAACTCTCCATGTCTGAAATGACATTCCCTCACGCACTTGCTTCGGTCATGCTCATGGAGCAAATTTACAGAGCTTTCCAGATTGACAAGAATACAGGCTATCATAAATAAATATTTTTAAAGGATGTGTTTTTTATGAAAAAAGCTATGACTTTATCTTACGAAGTCGGTCAGAACCTCTATATCAATATCACAAATCAGTGCTCCTGCAACTGCATTTTCTGCATACGCAAAAATGAGGATGGTGCATACGGTTCTGACCCTCTGTGGCTCGAACATGAACCCAGTATGGAAGAAATGCAGAAAGACCTGCTTCAGCGTGATTTGTCCAAATATCAGGAACTTGTCTTCTGTGGTTACGGCGAACCTACAATGCGACTCGATTTCGCCTGCCAGCTCGCAAAATGGATTAAATCCGTGCACCCTGAAATATGCCTCCGCCTGAATACTAACGGCCTCGCTGATATTTATGCCCCTTCCCAAAAAGGTTCGGCATCGGCTCTTGTTTCTGAAGTGTTCGATAAAGTTTCTGTCAGCCTCAACGGCGGAGATTCTGAAACTTATCTCCGTGTTACCAATCCCAGAAACAAACCGGACAATGCTTATCAGACAATGCTCCGCTTTGCGCAGGAATGCCAGAAAAACGGCCTCGATACCTGCTTCACTGTCGTGGATGTCATTACTCCCGATGAAATTAAACTCGCTCAGGAAGTGGCGGATACTATCGGTATCCCTCTCCATGTCAGAGAATATGTCTCCTGATTTATTGTCAAATTATCCAGAAATCAGCATTCTGCTTTGTGCATTATGCTGATTTTTTTGTTTTTTCAAAATTTATTTTCAAAAAATGTACGTTTCTGTACATTTTTTTCTCTTTTTGCGCTATTAGTGAAAGGAGGTTTTTTCTATGACTAAAAAATCAGATACGCAGCGTGTCATTGACGGCCTTAAAAAACTCGCCTTCGGCAAAGTCAATGATGCGGTATCCCTCGTCTTCGCCGAAGATATGCCGCCGCCTGAAATCCTCGCTAATATGCAACTTTTCAATATCTCCTCCGTAAAACGTGTTAAGGGCGGCGGTGTTGAGGTGCAGTTCTTCGACAGACAAAAAGCCCTTGAAAAACTTTATGAGTATGCGCTCTCCAATCAAAACGGCAAAATTTCTGAAAGCCTGCTCAAAGCCCTTGCAGATTCCAGTCAGGGAGATGATGACGATGCTGTTTGATGCCTTTTCTCCAAAACAACGCCTCGCTCTCCAATGGTGGGCTCTTCCGCAGTCCCGTCACTGTGATGCAATTATCTGTGACGGCGCAGTCAGAAGCGGTAAAACGCTTTCCATGTCTCTCGGCTTTATCTGCTGGGCAACCGCAAACTTTCAGAATACCTCATTTGCTATCTGCGGAAAAACCATCACTTCTGCCGAACGCAATCTTATCAGACCACTGCTCGATGTTCTTCAGGATTCCGGTTTCCGTGTCAGACAATTCCAAAGCAAACACTATCTTGATATTACCGCTGTCGGAAAAACAAACAGATTTTATCTGTTCGGCGGTAAGGACGAAAGCTCCGCTTCTATGATTCAGGGCATGACCCTCGGCGGTGTTCTCTTTGATGAGGTTGTCCTCATGCCTCGTTCCTTTGTCGAACAGGCTACAGCAAGATGTTCCGTTCCAAATGCCAAACTCTGGTTTAACTGCAATCCTGAAAATCCTTATCACTGGTTCTATCAGGAATGGATTCTTAAAAAAGACCAGAAACATGCTTTCTATCTCCATTTTACTATGGATGATAACCCCTCTCTTTCCGAACATGTCAAGGAACGTTACCGCCGTATGTATGCCGGTGTCTTCTATGACAGGTTCATTCTTGGAAAATGGGCTGTCTCTGAAGGGGTTGTCTATCCCATGTTCGATAAAAAACGCCATGTTATCCCTCAGCAGGAAATTCCCCGCTGTTTTTCCCGCTATGTCCTTTCCTGCGATTACGGCACTGTCAATCCCACTTCTATCGGGCTATGGGCCGAATGGCACGGCATCTGGTACAGACTCAGGGAATATTATTACGATTCCAGACGGGAAGGCATTCCACGTACTGACGAAGAACACTATACTGCTCTTGAACTTCTTGCCGGTCAGCTCCCGATTGATGCGGTGATTGTTGACCCTTCTGCCGCAAGCTTTATTGCCTGCATTCATGCTCATAAAAAATTTAAGGTCATCAAGGCACAGAACGATGTTATTTCCGGTATCCGTCATGTCAGTGACATGCTTGCACAGGATAAAATCCTTTTTCATGAATCCTGTCATGACATTATCCGTGAATTCTCTCAGTACTGCTGGGAATCCGGCACAGTCAAGGATGCCCCTAAAAAAGAATTTGACCATGCTATGGACGATATGCGCTATTTTGTCAGTACTATGCTGTTTGGCCGAAAAGACAGCTTCTGTGCTCTTTCCCTTCCCAGATAATCCACCTCAGAAAGGAGTGAATCTTCATGAATTCTTCTAAAAAATCCAAACCCTCTCATCTTCCCGCCGTCCAAACCGCCGGCGCAAGAACTCCTGCCGATTTCCCTGTGCAGTTCTACACGTATGACCTGTTCGACAAAGTCCGCCGAACTGTCCCTATGATTGATGCTGCTATCTCCAAAATTATCCGGCTTATCGGCTCGTTCCAGATTCAGTGCACCGATTCCAGACAGCAGAATGCGCTTGAATCCTTCTTCCGTGATGTCCCTGTCGGCCTTACTGGACAGTCGGTCTATGCATTTATTGACAGCTATCTCGATAGCCTGCTCGTTTACGGAAACGCTGTCGGAGAAATCGTCCTCGACAGAAAAAATTCCTATATTGCAGGACTCTGGAACGGGAATGTCTCTGATATTGCTGTCGTGCCCGGTGCATCGCCACTTCAGCGACAGTATTTTCTGCACACCCCTGACGGAGACAAACTTCTGCCGCATCCTGACAGAATCCTGTTTTCTGCTCTTAAACCTCCAAGCGGAGGTATTTACGG
The DNA here is from genome assembly GCA_017430465.1 of Oscillospiraceae bacterium. Taxonomy (GTDB): domain Bacteria; phylum Bacillota; class Clostridia; order Oscillospirales; family Ruminococcaceae; genus UBA3855. The sequence continues at coordinate 6,029 of JAFRMZ010000032.1, read as the reverse complement.
CGTTTCTATCCTTCAGGGCATTCCGGCACTTGCCGAAATTCTTCTTGGCATTTATGAGTGCATCGGTCAGAACTTTGACAGAGCAGGCAATATCCGCTATGCTGTCACGTATCGCCCGTCCGGTGATTCTGCTGATTTTGCCTATGCACAGGAACGTGCCGAAACTATCGCCAAAGAATGGTCTGCTGCTATGCAGGCTGCAAAGTGTGGTGAAATCCGTGATTTCGTTTCTGTCGGAGATGTGGACATCAAAGTCATCGGTGCAGAAGGCGAAATGCCTTCTACGGAAATTCCCGTTAGACAGCTCCTTGAACAGATACTTTCAAAACTTTCTGTTCCGCCTTTCCTGCTCGGCCTGAGCTGGTCTTCTACTGAGCGTATGTCTGCACAGCAGGCGGATATTCTCACTTCTGAACTCGAATATTACCGCCGTCTGCTTGAACCTGTCATCTCCCGCATTGCAAAAGCCTTTCTGCGACTGAACGGCTCGTTTGCTGATGTCTCTATCCTATGGGATAATATCAATCTTCAGGACGAAGTCGAACTTGCTCAGGCAAGACTCTATTCCGCACAGGCTTCAGAACTGGAAAACCGTCTGCATTAATCTATTTCTTCATGGAGGTATTTTATGTATCAGTATGAAACTATCAAACTCGAAAAAGGCATGTACCATCTCACAAACAAGAGCTTCTTGCAGGCTCTGGAAGAGGCTGACCCTTCTGTTCAGTATGTCAATTCCCCGCTTGCCGGCCTTGATGCCTATGAACGTCAGCTCAAGCGTTTTAATATTCACATTTCCGGCATCAACTGCGACAGAGTCGAAAAATTTTTCACTACTACCGAAAGTGCGGTTCTGTTCCCTGAATTTGTCCGCCGTGCCGTGATGCAGGGCATGGAAAAATCTGTTCTGTCCGAAATTGTTGCTACGGTCTCTAAATGCGAATCTAACCGCTATCAGGGATGTGAACTCACGGACACTGTTGCTTATACTCCTACAACTGCCGGTTCGGCACTGCCTGTTTCTTCTATTCTGGAAAGCTCCTCTGTTATCACGCTCCAGAAATACGGCAGAAATATTCAGGCATCTTATGAGGCTGTCCGTCAGCAGAGACTTGATGTCTTTGCTATTATGCTCCGCAGAGTCGGCAAGAGACTCGCTGACAGCCTTGTCACACAGGCTATGATTACGCTCAAGCTTGCCGCTAACACAACTGCTAACAAAATCACTAAAGCGGGCAGTACCCTTGCTTATTCCGACCTTGCCAGACTCTATGGTAAATTTACTACTTTCGATATGAGAGTTATGCTCGCTTCGCCTTCTGTTGTGGCAGACATCCTCGTCATGAATCAGATGATGGAGACTTCTTCTCAGGACGTAAGAGAAATTCGCCTCCCCTTCGGTACAAAGCTCATCAACTGCGCTCAGCTTGATGATAACACTATCCTCGGATTGGATAACGAATTCGCACTCGAACAGATTCAGAGCAGTGACATCGTTCTCGAAACAGACAAGCTTATCAGCAATCAGCTTGATTCTATCACCGTTTCCGTCAACATCTCCTTCCGCACCCTCATGGACAACACTGTCAAGATGCTCGATATTTCTTAATTTATGCAGAGAGATTCCCTCTCTCTGCTATGCCCTTTTCTGATTCTACGAAAGGATGCTTTTACTATGGACAATCTTGAAAAAATTAATCAGTTCACACGCCGGGAACTCAAGGAAGAGGAAGTCTATTTATTCGATGTCATCCTCTGCGACAATAATATTGACCGAGATTTGGAATGCTTCTCTGAAACTGCTCTCGCACAGATGCAGAAATTATTCATCGGCAAAACCGGCATTTTTGACCATAATCCCAAATCCGCCGGCCAGACTGCAAGAATCTATGATACCGAACTCGTCAAGTCCCCTGACAAGAAAACCAAGGACGGCAGAACGCTTGTTTCTCTTAAAGCACATGCCTATATGATTCGTACAGATTCCAATCTCGATTTCATCAAGGAAATTGATGCCGGTATCAAAAAAGAAGTCAGTGTCTCCTGTGCCGCCGGAAAACATGTCTGCTCTGTCTGCGGTGCAGATAAAGCACAATCTGCCTGCAATCATATCCCCGGCAGAAATTATGGTCAGAAATCCTGCTATACCATTCTGGAAGATATTCAGGATGCTTACGAATGGAGTTTTGTTGCTGTCCCCGCCCAGCCTGCTGCCGGTGTTACCAAAACATTCCGCAACAATGCCTGCACGCCTGAACCGGATGCTAAATTACAAGCTCTGCTTGCTGAACTTGAACAGCAGACCCGTGCTGAAGTCCTTGCACTCTGCCGGAATCAGTCTCAGTCCCCCATTTCCAAAGCACTCAGTACAGCAGCCGAAAAAATGGATTTGCAGGAACTTGTCCGCTTTAAGAAATCCCTTCTCGAACAGGAACACTCCCTTGCACAGGCTGATGTTCAGCTCGCCGATTTCCGGCAGAGATAATCTGCTTTCTTAATTTTTTATTCTCTCAAAGGAGGTATCTGTCATGGATATGCAAATGATTTATTCTTTATTCCGGCTCTTTTCCGGCGAGGAGGATACTCAGAAATATATGCCCCTCCTCATGACTGCCGTGCAGGAAGTCAAGGCAAGTCTGCGCAATGCTGATGATATTCAAGAAGTCCGGCTTTGCTATCTTGCTGCTGCGGTCGCTAATCTCCGATATACCCAGATGTTCGGCGCAAGAGAAAAAGCTCTCGCCACTTATGCCGGTACAGCGGTTCAGCAGTCTGACCCGTCTCATCAAATCCATTTTGCTGAACAGCTTGTTCATTCCTATAAGGCTCTGTGCAGTGACCTCATTCAGGAAAAAGATTTCTTTTTTGTCGGGGTCAGGGGGTGACTTCATGAATGAACTGCTTAATATGCTCATCAATCTTCTGAAACATCAGCAGGAGTTTCCTCTTTTTGAAGTCTATCCTGCTTTCGATGCTGTTCCTGTTTCGGCAAAATCCCGAAACTTATTTGTTGTGCTGTCTCCTGAATGCTTTCAGCTTCATCAGGCTTTTCCGGACGGAAATTCTAGTATTGCGCCTTTTACAGCAACATTCCGGATTTCTGTCCTCGCTCCGGCTGTTACCCCCAGCGAAAAATTACTCGAATTCTTCTACACCGTTCTCGTGCCAATACTTCATTCCGCTAACTGCTTTCTTTATGAAACACAGGCCGATGCTCCCAAAACAGACGGCAAACTTCAGAAACTTGTATACTCCGGCACATTCCGCCTGAAAGGCGTTTATGTTCCCGATGCCGACAGTCAGGAGGCTTTGCCATGAGCTATATCATTCAGAATCTGAAACAGTTTCCTGTCACATTCGGAACACTGACACTCTATCTGTCAGGCTATCAGCTTTCCGGAAGCAGTACCCTCAGAGAAACCGGAGCTTCTGACGGCTCGGCCGTACTGGCCGGATGCTGGCCTCAGGGTATCCGGCTCAAACTCAAAGGCAAGCTCCCTCCGGATATTTCCCCCGAACAGACGGTCTATGCACTCTCGCAAAATCTGCTTGCTGAACAGACACTTGTACTCGGTGCACTTTCTTTTCAGAGTGCCCGTCTGGCCGGCTATACGGTCAGTGACCAGCAGGATACCCCCGAAATTGTTCTTCTTTTTTACTGTCCTAAAAATCCGGCTCTTGCTGAAGGGGGAAATTCTCCGTGATTCAGAATCTGTATCTTCATCTTTATCATGAAAATAATTTTATCCGGAGGGTCAAATGTCTTTCCCTGTCGCTTGACAGGGAAGTTTATACCCCTTATGAATCCGCTTCGGCAGAATTTCTTTCCTCTGGAAGCGACTGCGACAATATCGACAGAATCGGCATTTATCTTGATAATACCTGCATTTTCCTCGGCCTTGTCGATACAGTACGGCAATATCACAGACAAAAAGCTTCTTTTGTCAGAATACAGTCCAGAAGCTTTACTTCGCTTCTCACACAGAATGAACTTGCTCCCGGCCTGCACAGTAACCTGACTATGGCCTCCCTGATGACGGATTTCTATCAGTTTCCCGCTTATATCACTTATGAAAATCTTTCCGGAACGGGTTATATTTTCGTCAAGTCCGGCAATACTATGTGGGACGGCGTTGTCAGCTTTGGCTATAAGCTTACAGGACATTATCCCTATATCCTGCATAATCATATCTGTCTTTCTGCACCGCAGGCAGGAACATCCGCAGAATTTCAGCAAAATCAGGTGCTGGAATACGGTACAGTAACAGATACTGTTAGACTTATCAGCCATTATCACATGGAAGACATTTCCGGAACGCCTGATGTCTATCAGCAGGAAAATGCTTCGGCTTCGGCGTTCAATATCGTAAGGCACAAGCAAATCAGTTTTGACAGTTCTTTCCTCCACAGTCCGGATGAGGCTCTCACGTTCCGTAATCTCTATTCCCGCCGTGGATGCGAATCCCGTTATCTTATCTATGACGGATTTCAAAATGAAATGCTTGGTCAGTCTGTCACGTTCGGGACGCATATCCGGAATGAAACTGTCTGTCGGGTGCGCTCCACATTCGGCAAGGACGGATTCCGCACCAGACTGGATTGTTATCATGACGGTTTTTACAATCTGCCGTAAACCAAAATTCCAGCTTTGTGCACAGCTGTTTCTATACAGCATCCTACAGATGCCGGAAGCCCGCTTTTTCAGCGGGCTTCTTTTATAGTTCTTATTCTTACTGTTCTATATAAATTTCTTCTGCATCTATTTGAATCCTCTGCAAATCAAGCATATATTTCTTAATCAAAAACAAGTTCTGCTCTTTATCCATTTTTTCAATCATTTCTGTCAGGAGGTTAAATATTTTGAAATACAGCGTTTTTGTGTCCGGCAGATTTCCTGTTTCCAGCATATTCAGTTCCAGTTCTTCCATATTTAGCTGCATACGGTGCATCTCCAGTACATATCTTTTCAATTTCAGATTATGCATTCGGCTGGCTTCTGTTTCCATGCTATCAACGACTTCTTCAATTTGTTCGTATATAAAATTGCAAAGATTCTGGTAATTATTCATAAAATACCCCCTCTTTCTGTTTTTATTACATCTGTAATAGGTGATTGTTCTGCTGTTTGAACGAATTCGCAACCTGTGTGAAAAAATGACATCAAACAAAAGCAGATTGCAGAATATCTCCATATTCAGAATCTGAAAATGCTGTCAAACTTGCAAAATTCTATCATACCGGCACAGATTATCTGCTGTGCATAACTGACCAGAAATGTCACTATCCGCCTAAAAGTAAATAAAAACGGCTGTTCTTCACCAGAACAGCCGTTGTGTTTCTTATTTATCTTGGTTCGCAAATCAGTTTAATTGCAGTACGGTCTTCACCGTCAATCTGGATACTGGTAAATGCCGGAATGCAAATCAAATCAATGCCGATTGGTGCAAGATACCCTCTTGCTACTGCGATAGATTTGATTGCCTGATTTGCTGCACCTGCACCAACTGCCTGAATTTCTACGTTTTTGTTTTCACGGATAACACCTGCAATAGCACCTGCAACAGAATTAGGGACAGAACGGGAAGATACTTTTAATACTTCCATAAAGAAAACCTCCTGCATAGAATAAATAAAAAAATAGTAATTTATAAAACAAAATATGATTTTTTGTCTCCAATTCTATTATACTACATTCTTTTTTAAATTGCAATAGTTTTTTTGAATTTTGTGAATTATCGCACAATCAAAGGGGTGATTTTGGTACATTTACCATATTTTTTTTCAAATTCTATCAGAACACCGTTCAGCCAGCATGTTCCGGATGCTTCTTTGTAACGCTTTGGCACATGCAGACGCATCCGTTCCAGTGCAATTGCTTTATCCGTTCCAAGTACAGAATCTTCAACACCGGTCATGCCCACATCGGTGATATATCCCGTGTGATTTTCCAGAATGCAGGCATCCGCTGTCGGTACATGGGTATGCGTTCCCATCACAGCAGTGACACGTCCTGCCAGATAAAATCCCAT
>JAFRMZ010000291.1 GCA_017430465.1 Oscillospiraceae bacterium | reverse complement strand
TAGTACCGGGCATCGGGGCGGTAACTTTTTCACCAGCACCGACAGCCGGAGCAGCAGCGGGGGCGGGAGCAGGGGCAGGAGCAGCAGCAACCGGAGCAGCAGCGGCCGGAACGGAAGCCGGTGCTGCACCTTCGCCGAGTTCTTCTACAGCAACATCATAAGATTTTCCGTTTACAATTACATTGAATTTTTTCATAATTTTACCACCAATCTATTATTTATCAGATTTATTTATTTCAGGATGATTCCCATCAGAACGGGAAATTATTATGCTTCTTCGGGAGATTTGTCACACGTTTGCCTTCGAGCATAGACAGAGACTTGCTGATAGTATTTCTCAAATCAGCAGGTGTAATAATTTCATCTACTGTACCGATTTTTGCGGCAGCTTCAGCAGATGCAACAGTCTGTGCATATTCCTTGACAAGTTCCTGACGTTTTGCCTTAAGGTCATCACAGCCCTTAAGTCTGTCATGCCAGAGGAACTCGACAGCAGCTTCCGGCATCAGCGGAGCGATACATGCATTTTCAAACGCATAGGAGAAATCGGCATTGCAGCCTTTTCCGGCGAGTGCCACAAATACAGAGCCGACAGCATTTCCGGTTACAACAGAAATTTTCGGAGTAGTTGCTTCGGCATAGCTTCCGGCGAGGCGGGTCAGTGCACGGACAGAACCAGCGGTTTCCGTTTCGGCAGAACCTTCAAAGCCGAGGGTATCAATCAGCGTGATGACCGGAATCGAGAAAGCATCACATGTTCTGACGAATCTTGCGAGCTTGTTGCAGTCATCCACGGTCAGTTTCATGTCTTTGTTTGTGCCCACAATGCCGACAGTAGAGCCTGTTACGGTTGCGAGTGCAGTATAGGCTGCCCCTGCATAATCTCCGTAAACTTCGAGAAGGCTTTCACCATCAGCGATGCTTTCCACATAGGAAGCGAAGTCTGTGCCAGCAGTAACAGACGGTGCATCATATTCCATGCAGGGTGTACATGCCATATTATTCACGGGGAGCAGATTAATCAGTTTTCTTGCCTGCACGACAGCCTCTTCGGGAGAAGAAGCATTCAGAGCAGAAATACCGTTTTCTGCGCAGGTCTGCGCACTGCTCTGTTCAATATTGGGAGTGAAAAACAGTTCTGCATCTTCGGCCATGATAACGAAATCTGCTGTACAAGCCATCATAGCGGCACTGCCGGCGCACACGCCAGCGATAACAGAAATCTGCGGTACAACACCGGAGACAGCGGCTGCCTGTTCCATCATGATGCTGTAGGCATTCAAAGAACCCGCAGAGCCATCCATGAATGCGCCGTAAGAATCATAGATACCGACAATCGGCGCACCGGTCTTAGAAGCAAGGCCATAAAGCTTGCTGATTTTTTCGGCCTGTGCCATACCGACCGCACCATTTTCGATGCTCTTGTCCTGTGCGAATGCATACACCGGATTGCCGTTGACATAGCCGTAAGCAGTTACCACGCCTGCGGGCGCATCTTTCTCCATGATATAAGAGCCGATTTCCTGATAAGCACCGTCATCAAACAGAGCTGTCAGCAGTTGTCTTGCCGGACTGTTCAGATTTTTTTCCATTTGCAATTATCTTCCTTCCTGACATAAAAAATATCATATATATTCATGATACTATTTTTTTAGATTTTTTTCAAGTGTTTGAGGGATTTTCTTTGCATTTTTTGCAATTTTCCATAAATTCACTAATATTTTCAATTGATTTCTGGTCATTTTTCACAAAGCCTAATAATTCCAGACGTTCCCAGACTGTAGAATTATATTCACAAAAAACTGCTTTTTCAATGCCTTTCAGTTCTGCCTTGAATAATACTGACCTGACAAGCCCGTCCAGATAATTATAGTCATGATTTTCGGCATCAACAGCATAAATCACCACTTCTTCCGGATGATAATCATAAGCAATAAAGCCTTTTACTTTGTCACCCTCCTTGAGTTCGCTGAGATGATAATCTCCACGAATCCTTGCAGTCAATGATAAATATCTGTCAAAATCATTGGTTTCTAAAATTTCAAGCATCTTAACTCTCCTTTCCGATAGCGTTCCGGATAGCTCTGAGTTCTTCGGGAGTAAGTTCACGCCATGTACCGGGTTTGAGCATTCCAAGCTTGACAGGGCCGATGGAAGTCCGGCGGAGTCTTGCGACTTCGAGGCCGACCGCTTCGCACATACGGCGAATCTGGCGGTTTCTGCCTTCTTTGATGGTAACTTGCAGAACAACCCGATTCGGTTCGTTGTTCAGAACAACAATATTAGCCGGAAGGGTTTTCTTCCCATCGAGGACGATGCCGGAGGCCATCTGTGCAAGCTGTTCTTCGGTAACAGAGGGTCTGACCGTCACACGATAGGTTTTCGTGATATGCTTGCTTGGATGCATAATATCATTGGCAAATTTGCCGTCATTAGTGAGCAGGAGCAAGCCTTCGGAATTCCGGTCAAGTCTGCCGATGGGATAGACACGTTCTTCCACATCATCCAGCAAATCCATGACACAGCGTCTGTCGAGTTCGTCTGATACCGTTGTGACATATCCACGTGGCTTGTTCAGCATGATATAGCGGAATGATTTTTTCCGTGGCATAATAACTTTTTCGCCGTCCACGGTAATCAAATCTTTATAAGAAGTCTTATCGCCTAATTTGACGGGTCTGCCGTTTTTCCTGACATGTCCTGTTTCAATCAGGGTTTCTGCCTTGCGCCGTGAGCAGTAGCCTGCATCGGCAAGGAATTTCTGAATTCTGATTTCTGCCATTTTTGTTCTCTCTTTCTTGTTGTGATTTATGCATTTTTCAGGATACTGCGTAAATTATCCAGAAACTGCATGAATTTGTTTTTTTCGGGTAAGATTCTGACTTCTGCCGAGCCGTCCGCCAGCAAAGGCACAGAACAGATTTTCGTATCTCTGAAATAATATTCCAGTCTGCCGAGTTCTTCGCCATCTTTTACAGGTGCATAAGCAAACGGCGCAAGCACAAGCCGGTAACTGATTTCTGAAATATCGT
>JAFRMZ010000290.1 GCA_017430465.1 Oscillospiraceae bacterium | reverse complement strand
CTGACGGTTTTAAGAGTGACGAAATCCAAAACATTCATGAAAAATCTCAGAACGCCGGTTCATGACCATGCAAGAAAAAATAAAGGCTGGAGCGATACGCAGGTTGTCACAAGATTTACATTGATTCAGATTCTGATTTCCGCTGTATTCGTGCTGATAGCCTGTCATTAATCCAGCATGTTGATTTTATCTGCAATATCTTTAAAAATGGGGGCTGCGGCAGTATTGCCGTAGCCTCCGTCTTCTATCAGGACAGTAACAGCATACTGAGGGTTATCAATCGGAAAGTAGCCGGTAATCCAAGCATGACAGTATTCTGTCCCGTTTTCATCAAAACGGCCTGTCTGCGCAGTGGAAGTCTTTCCCGCAGCAAAGACGGTTTCCGGAATCGCATTGGAAGATGCATTTTCATTGACAGAAGCAATCATCATATCCTGAAGATAATAGGAAAATTCCTGTTTCAGTGCCCTTGCATAGACGGGAGCAGTTTCAGGTTCAGCGAGGGTGTTTCCGTCTTTGGTGATGCCTCGGATAAGACGGGCTATCGGCATTTTTCCGCCGTTGGCGATACCGCATGTCATCTGCGTAACTTGCAGAGGTGTAGCGGTCAGAAGCCCCTGTCCGAAACAGAAATTTGCCATTTCAGCAGGATAATTCAAGTCTTTTATGCTGGGGAGCGTTCCGCTTGCGGAAAGAATGCTGTGTGTCAGCGGAATTTGTGTGCCGAATCCGAAATTCTGTGCTGTTTCACGCATCAGGGCAGGCTGAAGCAGTTGACTGAGCTGGATGAAATAACTGTTGCAGGAAGTTATCATGGCGTGTTTCATATCCAGAACACCGTGACCAGATAATTTATGACACCGGAATATCTGATTCCTGATTTCAAAACTGCCGGTACAGTTGGCACGGTATTCCTGCAAACCTTGTGTGCAGGCAGTTGCGCAGGTCATCAGCTTGAAGATAGAACCAACATTGTAAGCATACAGACAGCGGTTAATCAGAGGACTGTCCGGACTGCAGAGAGCTTCGCCGAGTTTATCAGGAGTGTAGTCCGGAAAACTTGCCATTGCAAGAATATCACCGGAAGAAATATCCATAACCACAACAGCTCCCTTCTGGATTTCCTGTTCTTCGCAGATTGCCTGAATCCGGCTGTCCAGCGTGGTAACAATTCCGCTGTTCCGGTACATGACAGGAGAAATCTGTACTTCTGCACCTGTCAGAATGTTTCCGAGGGCATCTATCGTATAAGAAATACTTGCGGAATCTTCCTGTTTTCTGAGAACAGAATCATAATCGGATTCGAGTCCGGTAATGCCGGTATGTTCGAGTGTATAACCAAGCAGATGCTGTGCAGATGGATTTTCAGAATAGCGTTCCGGAACTTCCAGAACGTGAATTTCAGAACTGGAAAATTCTGAGGTATTGACTTCGCAGGAAAACGGTTTTCCGGTACGGAGCGCATTCAGAATCGGTGTGATTTCTTCTGTATGGGAAAACAATTCCGGCAGAATTTCCGACGAAGGGATGCCAACGGCATAATATCGGAGCTTCTGATTGACAAAAGGCTGAAAATTCCGGTCGTAGATACCGCCTTCGGCAGTGCCGGCCGTAACGGTCAGTTGACTCTGATGCAGAGAAGTTTCCAGATATACGGCATCTTTCATCCGAAAAGCCAGATTCGCTGTCAGAATACCACAGAACAGAATCAGTCCCGTACTGACAAAAAGCATTCGCTGATAAATATTATTTTTATGATGATGCATGACAAAACCTCCCCTTTCGGCGTTCTGCTGAAAGTATGGGAGGTTTTGTCCGGATTATACAGGAAAAATCAAAGCCAGCTTGAAAGTTTTGGATTCTTCCAGCGGTCAAATACAAGTGCTGTTACTTCTTCATGAATCTGCCGGATGTCGTTTCCGTGCCAGTAGACGATAAACTGATGATTGCCAAGCTGATACGCCGGACGGAATACAGAATGATGATAGGCTTTCAGATAGGCACTTTTGGCATCATAATCGCTTTTTTTCCGGAACAATTCTATTTTTTCCGGACTGTCCTGTTTTTTCCGGAAAATAAATTTGATAACATATTCCGGCATGGATTCCCACGACTGCTTCCATTTGTAAAATTTAGAAAAAGCAATTTTCTTTGCTTTCTGCAAATCTACATGATTGCCCATAGGAATATAATATAGATGCTGGTCTTCGCCGTTGCCCCGCTTGTGAACTTCCGGATTTGTCAGTGTCTGCCGGAGTGCAGAAAGATACAGAGGAAGCGAATCCGCACCGTATTGTTTGTCCGGATTGACAGCATCAGCACGATATACCCAGTAATTTGTATATTTTCCGTTTGTGATATTAATCACAACAATATTCTGATACTGTTCCATTTTCATAAAAATTCCCCCTTTGACTGGATTTTGAAAAATTTGTCAGGCTTCCAGTAAAACTGTAAAAGGGCCGTCATTGCATAAGCTGACTTTCATATCTGCACCAAAGATTCCGTGCTGTACAGATGAAATCTGCATCCGAAGCTGGGAAAGAAAGACTTCATAGAGGTGTTCCGCAAGTGCAGGATTTCCGGCATGACAGAAGCTCGGCCGGTTTTTTCTGCAATCTGCATAGAGTGTGAATTGTGAAATAACAAGAATACCTCCGTCAACGTCTTTGACAGAAAGGTTAGTTTTTCCGTCCGCATCCGCAAAAATGCGGATTTTAATTAATTTATCGGCTAATTTTCGTGCAGTTTCTTCAGTATCCTGTTCACCGACTCCAAGAAGCACTACATAGCCAAGCCCAATCTGTCCGACTGTATTTCCGTCCACGGAAACAGTCGCTTCTGTCACACGCTGTACTACAAGCTTCATGACAGATGCCCCCTCCGTTGTAAGATAATATGTAATTTTAGTATAGCATATTCTGGATAAAAATGCAAGCGGTTTTGAAAAAAACGGCAGTTTCGTCAATAAAAAACGGAAAAATTTGTCATATTCTGCCGAAAAAGTAAAAAAATATTATCTCATAATAAAAATTAATGCTTTTTGATTTCTACTTGCTTTTTTCTGCAAAATATGCTATGATTAAAAAGTAAAAGCTATTATATAGAAAGGGGTATTTATTATGCCGCATATTACAATTAAAATGCTGAAAGGCAGAACGCAGGAACAAAAAAAAATCGCTGCTGAAAAGCTCGCATCCGCACTGACAGAAGCCATCGGATGCAATCCGACACATGTTTCTGTTTCAGTAGAGGATTTTACACCGGAAGAATGGCAGGAACAATACAGAGTTGAAGTCGCCGAAAATGAAAATCTGGTGCTTACTCCCAATTATGACCCGAAGGATGTGCTGAAAAAATGAGCAGAATCATTCTCGCCTCCGGCTCTCCCAGACGGCAGGAGTTGTTAAAGCTCGTCACCGAAAATTTTGAAATCTGCCCTGTTGATGCGGACGAAACGATTCCGGAAGGAATGCCTGTCGAAATGGTATCGGCATTTCTCGCAGATTTAAAGGCAAAATCCTGTGCAAAACTGTTTCCGGATGCAGTTGTCATCGGCTGTGATACGGTTGTAATTCTCGAAGATGAAATCATGGGCAAACCCAAAGACCGTGAAGATGCATTCAGAATGCTCCGAAAACTTTCCGGCGAAGTGCATTCTGTCATGACCGGCGTTTCTCTGTATTATAATACACAGACAACAGTGTTTACTACAGAAACAAGAGTCGAATTCTATACGCTTTCCGATGCCGAAATCAATGCTTATCTGGATACCGGAGAACCGTTTGATAAAGCCGGTGCTTACGGTATTCAGGGGAAAGGTTCGCTTCTGGTGCGTGGCATCGAGGGCGATTATTTCAATGTGGTCGGGCTTCCGGTGGCTTCTCTGGCCAGAAATCTGAAACAGTTTGAAACTCTTATCCGCAAGCCGAAAATTTCACTCAGACCGAAATTTTAAAAATTCCGGCAAGTGATTGACTTTTAACACAAAATTTGCTATACTAGAAACGGAGGCTTTTATCATGGCTTTGCTTACGTATCTGGAATATGACGGTCAGAAACCGCTTTCCGAAACGGAAATTCAGACTGTTGAGGAAAAATATCAGTTTCGCCTTCCCAAGAGATTAAGAAAGATTTATCTGCATCAGAATGGCGGTTTGCTGGAAGAATGTGGAGTTTCCGAGGATGCCTGCCTGCTGGCGGAAGTCTATCCGCTGACGGGTGACACGGAAGAACTGACCGTGAAAAAGCTTCTTAAATGGCAGAAACAGGATAAAGAAATTCCAATGGATTACATTCCGTTCTGTGCCGATGAAGCCGGTGACAGCTATTATTTTCATAGAAAAAATCATGGAATTTATTATATCTGTCATGAATTCTTTGACGAATTTCAGGATAATCCTGAAAATTTCAGAATTGCAGATTCGTTTAACATGTTTGATGAAATGATTCTGGATTTGGAAGAAGAATAAATTTATATTATCAAGGAGGCCTTTTATTATGGATAAAGATTGCTTATTCTGTAAAATTATCGCAGGGGAAATCCCTTCCGCCAAGGTGTATGAGGATGAATTTGTATTCGCATTCAAAGACATCAGCCCGATTGCACCGACACATTATTTGTTCGTTCCTAAGACACATATCTGCTGTGCTAAAAAAATTACTGCCGAAAATTCTCAGTATGTTGCTAAAATTTTTGAAGCCATCGCTAAAGTTTCTGAACAGGAAAATCTTGAAAGCTACCGTGTCATCAACAACTGCGGTGAAGATGCCGGCCAGAGTGTAATGCATCTGCATTTTCATCTGGTAGCAGGCAAGAAAATGGGCTGGGGCGAACAGTCTCTTGGCTAAGATAAGGAGAAGTCTCAAATGTCTGAATATTATGAAATGAAAATTGCCGGACTCGACAGAAAATTGAAAAAATGTGCTATCAGCGAAAAACTTGATATTGCTGCATTTATCATGTTTTCCGATGTCGAAGTTACTGTGAAATCCGCAGAACAGCTCCTCGCAAAAGCTCCGGAATTTGATGTGCTTCTGACTGCGGAATCAAAAGGAATTCCGCTGGCTTATGAAATGGCCCGTCAAAGCGGTAAAACTTATGTTGTTGCAAGAAAATCCGTCAAGCTCTATATGCAGGATGTCGTTTCTGTCAATGTGAAATCCATCACAACAGCAAATGAACAGATTCTGCACCTTGACGGCGAAAAGGCAGAACTGCTCAGAAATAAAAGAGTGCTCATTGTAGATGATGTCATCAGCACTGGCGAATCCCTGAAAGCTCTGGAATATCTTGTAGAAAAGGCCGGCGGTACAGTCGCCGGAAAAGCAGCCGTCCTCGCTGAGGGCGATGCCTCCGACAGAACAGATATTATCTATCTGGATAAACTGCCGTTGTTCTTCAAGGATTAATCAGATGAAAAGACCGGCTTTATATATCGGTCTGCCCTATATCATGGGCTTGCTGATAGCATCAAGACTGGATATACTGTCATGGAGTGTGATTCTTCTGATAGCATTCGGAATCATTCTGTATCGCCGGTCTGTCTGGAAATATGTCGTACTCAGCACGCTGTCATGTCTGATAGCGTGCTGTTGTTATTGGCATCACGACAGCATGACGGCGCAGGTACAGAAAGAATTCGCCGGACTGGAAATTATCTTTACCGGAAAGATTATCGAAAAAACAGCTTATGCCAGCGGAAATGCGGAGTATCTCCTGAAAGGCAGAATCAACAGGGGAGATACTCCGGCGAATATCAAATTATTCATAGATGATGACAGCTTTCATTATGGCGATATACTGACAGTTTCCGGCTGTCCGGAGCGTATCGCATCGGATTATCTGTTTGATGATGAAAGCTATTCACGGGCAAAGAATGTTTTTCTCTGTTTTGATTTGTATACAGAAAAAGAAATTCTCGAAGTACAGCCTTTGAAAAAACAATCGCTGTTCAGTATCATCTATAGCTGGAGAACACGCATGACCGAACGGATTCAGGTACGTATGCCGGCAGATACCGCCTCGATGCTGACGGGAATGCTGTTCGGTGATAAAACGGAATTGAGACATAGTGTAAAGACATCGCTTTATCGGACGGGAATCGGGCATATCTTAGCAGTTTCGGGACTGCATCTTGATTTTCTGGCAATGTGTGCAAACTGGATTCTTGAAAAGCTCAGAGCCGGAAGAAAATCAAAGTTCATACTTTCAGCGATTCTCTGCGGATTGTTTGTGATATGCGCTGGCGGAACGGTTTCAGTCAGGAGAGCCTGCATCATGATTCTGATTTCCCAAAGTGCAAAATTATTTTTTCGGCAGGCGGATGCGTTCAATTCCTTGTCGATTGCTATGCTGATTCTGGGAATGGAAAATCCGTTTGTGATACACAGTACTGCTTTCTGGCTTTCCTGTTCGGGAGCGTTCGGAATCGGCGTGGCTGCACAGTATATGACAAAAGATTTTCCCAGTAAAGAATTTTATCACTTGCTTCTGAAAGATTTGACAGCCTTTACATGGACGTTTGTGATAATTCTTCCGGTAAGCGTGAGATATTTCAGAGAAATTTCCCTGATTTCGCCGATAACAAATATTTTTCTGACTCCGGTTTGTCTGGTATCAATTCTGATGGGCGTATTTGCAGTCTGTTTTGGATGTCAGGGCGTGATTGCAGAATTTTTTCTGCATGTTGCAGATAAGCTCAACAGCATAATTCTCGAAATTTCTGATTCTTTAGCTGGTATGTCATGGACACATGCATCAGCAGACAGCGAAATTTTATTGTTTCTGATTGATGCCGGAATGCTTCTGATAGTCTCCTGTTATCTTCTGTTCAGGAACAGAAAACTAACTGCACTTTCTGCCGTGCTTGCACTGATGGTGACCGGAATTTTTGTAAATCTCGAACGGCTTTCACAGGCCGATGATTTGAAAATTGCTGTTCTCGGCGAAGAAAATCAATGTCTGTTAGCCGTCCGGCACGGTTCGGATGCGGTATTATTCGATATAACCGGAAATTATTACGCTCCCGATTATGCCGGAACTTATCTCGAAAGTACCGGCGTGTCAGAGGTAGAAAGCTTATATCTCTGCAATCCAAAGGAAAAAGCCGTCAGAAGATACAGGG
>JAFRMZ010000289.1 GCA_017430465.1 Oscillospiraceae bacterium | reverse complement strand
TCCGCCCATGCAAAGGCCAAAATTTCCGAGCCGTTTGTTATCAATTTCCGGACGGGTATTCAGGTAGGCATAAATGCTTTCAATTGCAGGTTCTAATGTTTCGCCTCCGCACCGGATACCGTTATGAATGACCGATGCACCTGCTCCGGGCATATCCGGACAGAGCACGGCGATGCCTCGTTCTCTGAGAGGCTGGGCGAGCATTTCCAGTTCTTCTTTACAGCTTCCGATGCCTGAATATGTAATTACGCAGGCATAGTTTTTCTGACTGCCGTCATCCGGAAAATGCAGATAGGCCGGAATTGTTCCGCATTCTGATTTTATCTCGACATATTCTGTTTTGGTATCGCAGAACGAAAGATACGTTTCATAGCTTTTGACGAGAGCATCATAAATCTGGGTTTTGCGCTCAACATCTTCCAGATTAATCATAAAGCAGGCATAATTGCATTCTGCAACGAGCTTTGCATAGGCACGGGCAGAAATTCTGTTTCCGGCAGATTGGGCTTTCTCCATCAGTGCCTGATAATGCTGAATTTTCTTCTCCCATTCACCGAGCCAGACAGCCTGAATTTTTCTTCCACTCATAGCCTTGATGCCATCCACTTGCTTCAGGATATATTCCACATCAAACGGATTGCTTCCATAAAGCATTGACCTGGTAACAACAGGGTTTAACAAATCTCTAATAGCCCATTTCATAATGATTCATCCTTTCTTATCCTGTATATCTCCATGCGCCTTCACGGTTCATTTCAGTAAACTGCATATAAATCCGATAGGGGTCGACATGGGTATATTTCTGGAATAATGTCAGCATTCTGTCTGCGAATTCCTTTAAAAATACAGACTTGGCATTTCGATATTCTTCCGGCAGAATATATCTGAATTCTGCAAAAAATACGGTATCTTCAGACTGATTCATGTACATGTGTGCATCATCGAGCATCAGCATGACCGCCGGAAGGGGTTTTTTCAGAATTTCAGAAAGTTCCTTTGCAGTTTCGTCAAGAAAAGCTTTTCTTGTATCCTGCGTCATTCTGAAATTAGTTTTCATCTGACAGATAGGCATACATTACACCTCCGTATATTTCCGGAAGATAATGCTTACGTTGTGACCGCCGAAACCGAACGAATTTGACAGTGCGCCGGTGACATCCTGTTTTCTGGCAGTATTGGGAACATAATCGAGGTCAAGTTCAGGGTCGGCCTCATCAAAATGCAGGGTCGGCGGAATGATGCCGGTTTCAATCGCCTTGATGCAGGCAATGGCCTCGAGTGCACCACCTGCGCCGAGTGTATGGCCGATAGATGCCTTGATAGAAGATACCGGAATCTGCTTTGCCTGTTCGCCGAATACGTCTTTAATCGCCATAGTTTCATATAAATCATTCAGATTTGTAGAAGTGCCGTGTGCATTGATATAATTAATTTCATCGGGATTCATGCCGGCATCTTTGAGGGCAAGGCGCATAGATTCTGCCATGCCGACACCATCTGTTTTGGGGGCGGTAAGATTAAAGGCTTCGCCAATCATGGATGCGCCGGCGAGTTCGCAGTAGATTCTTGCATTTCTGTTTTTGGCAGAAGCTTCTGATTCCAGCACGACAGTGCCTCCGCCTTCGCCCATAATAAAGCCGTCACGGTTTTTGGAAAACGGCCGGCAGGCAGTTTCAGGGTCAGGATTTGCAGACATCGCCAGAAGCTGATTGAAACCTGTCAGTTGTACATGAGAAACAATATTCGATACACCGCCGACAATAACCATATCATACATACCCGATGTGATAAACTGCTTTCCGAGTGCCAGCGCATAAGCTGAAGATGCACATGCCGTGCTGACGTTGAATGCTGGGCCGGCAAATCCGTACTTGATGGAAATCAATGCAGGAATTTCACTGGGCATTCTTTTCAGTGTCACATGAAACGGCTTGTCAAGTTCGGCATCATCATAAGAATTATCAATAACACCATATACAACAGCAACACGTTTTTTATCCACGCCGGAAATATCGCCGGCATCTTCCAGAGCCTCACCTGCGGAAGCAAGTGCCATTCTGGTACTGCGTGTAGTTGCGCCGAGCTGACGTTTTTTCCAGTATTTGGAAGTTTCTTTCTCGAAGCTGTCATCCACCTGTGCAGCAACAGTGGTATCATGATTTTCCAGCGGAATGCGGTCGATAGTCTTCATGCCGGATTTTCCAGCAATAAGATTTTCCCAGTATTCTCCCATATTGTTCCCGATAGCGGTTACTGCTCCCAGTCCTGTCACTACTACTTTATTCATCATGCAAATCTATTTCCTTCCTGTAAATTGCTTTGATAAGATAAAAATTCTTTTTTTGTATATAAATCATTCAGTGCGGAGCAGAGTTTTTCTCTGCCGTACTGTTCATAATAAGCTGATGGTTCTTTTTCCAGACCAAGTGTATCCTGCACGGCTTCGAGCAGAACCGTTTTATCATCATCATACTCCGCCAGCGATGCTGAAATTTCATTCAGCAGGAGTGCGGACATATATAACGGCGCATCAGCGCAGGAATTTCCGGTCGGTGCGGAATGCTTCCCGATGAAATCCAGAAATGTCCGTGTTTCTTTGGGACAGCCTTCTGCAATCCACTGATTCATTTTCTGACAGCCGTAATCCAGAAGCTGACGGTTTCTGGCAATCCGGAAATGTTCCGGACTCGATGCCATCAGTCCCAGACCGATACTGTCCAGAATCTCGAACACGCCGGCCACTGGAAAGAGTTCTGACAATGCATTTTCCAGTTCTGGAATGGAAACATCAAAATATTCACACAGATAAATGCCGTGTGAAATCATACAGGCGAGAATCTGATTCAGGTAAATATGATATTCTCCTCTGAAAATGACCGGTTTCTTTCCGGCGGAAAGAATCACCTCACGGATTTTCTGCACTGTTTCGGCGGAAGTTTCCGGCAGAAC
>JAFRMZ010000288.1 GCA_017430465.1 Oscillospiraceae bacterium | reverse complement strand
CTTCCAATAATTTAGGGTGTATAATCAATATATCCAAGAAATTAAAAATCAACTTTTAAAATCGTTTTTTAATTTTAAAAATTACTTTTTAATTTTATTATACCATATCTTTTTGAAAAAAGCAAGACTTGAAAGGGGATTTTTTCATGATTATGTATCCAGAGTTAGATGCAACACTCATCAGGTCAGGCATAGACAGGAAGGAGGCATCTGAATTTCTCGGAATCGCTTATGACAGCCTGAACAAAAGAATGCAGGGAAAAACAAAATTCAGCCTTGAAGAAGGCAAAGAACTCAGTGCGCTGTTGGGCGTTCCCGTTGAGGAGTTGTTTAGACGTGCCGAAGAACCGCAGGACAAGACAGCCTGACACATAGGACAAAATTCTATATTCATATTCTGAAACGAGGTGATAGTATGGCAAAAAAAGAAAAACGCAGTATCATGGAACTTACTAAGTATGAAGTGATTTCAGTAGAAGAAAATGTAAGACAGCTTGACGGTTCGATGGGAAAGCGTGTTCTGCTTCGTGTTCCGGCTGTCGGAAGTACTGTCGAGTCGTTCATCCCCTATCATACCGAAGAAGAAGAAAGACAAATCGGAGCAAACTTCGCACATCATGCATTCAAGATAGCGCATCCGGATGATGACCCGTCAAACTACAGTGCTGTACGTATTGTTTGTTAGTGCAAAACAGAAAGGAGTGAATCACATGGAAAACAAAAAGAAGTTTGTGCATGAATTAGGGAAACTTCTGGGGAAATATGTTTACCGTCTGAATGTCAAGGAATTTGATTATCAGAAAGATGAACAAGGCGAAGAATTCGTGCTGATTTCGTTCAATGACGGATTTCAGAAGAAAATCTGCATCACAGGTGACAGTGAGCTTGCTGTCATGCAGGACGTTGCCAAACGTCTTTCATAAAAAGCGAACCCTCTGCCGGAGTACCAGTCTGGCAGAGGGTGAGGATGAAAGTAAAACCAACATCAATAAGGAAACAAATAAAAAGGTTAGAACAAAATGGACTTAAACAAATGTTCTTTTATTATTATATCACATTAAAAGGAAAATGTCAAGTGCGGATGAAATATTGTCCGCAAATAACAAATAAACGAAAAGAGGGTAAAGTATGTCGAATTTAGTAATTGTAAAACTGCCCAGAGACAAAGAACACCCGTTTACGATGAATTCCAATGACAAGGCGGCGTTTAACTGGGATAACCGACTGACAGCAGGAGCGTATGCTGTTCTATGCAAAGTGCTTTCTCTGAATCCTGAAAAAAATTTTTCTGTTCCATGGCTTTGCGAACTGCTGAACATCGGAAGAACGGCGGCACAAAACAAATTGAAAGAGCTGGAGCTGTTCGGGTATCTTATCAGAGAAAGAATTCGTGATGAACTTGGAAGATATAAAAGAATCATTTACAGATTCTTTGAAGTTCCTCAAATAAACGGTTCGGAACAAGAGGGCGAAAAGCCCTCTAATCCTAATGATTGTCCACAGTCCAAAAAACCTAATTTGGCAAACCAGCCACAATCAAATACTGCTTCTTCTTCAAATACTTCTTTTGAATCTGTCAGTCCTGCTCTTAACAGTGTGGAAAAGCCTGTTGAAAACAATCAGACGGATGGATTTCAATCAGAACCGGAAAAGAAAACAGAAAATAATAATACTCATAAGCCGATGCCGTTCCGCGAAATGCTCTGGTACATGCAAACTGAACAAACTACTCTGTTGAATAGAGATAACTACTGGGACAGCATCTTCGACAGTGAGGATTCTTTCAGAGAATACTTTGGAGAGTTTGACCCTGAAGAATGGGAAATTCAGAACTGGCAGATTCCTGATGCCTTCCGTCACAATCCTGCCACAATGGAAAATGCCCTGAAATTCCTGACCGGTTTCAATGACATGAAAAACGATGAATTCAAGGCTTTTCTGGATGAAAACATCGGCTATCTGGCAGAAGCACTCTATACGGAAAAATCCAGTTATACAACAACGATTCTGAACCCTGACAGACTGATGTCAAAACTGAATTACATCAACTGCGATATATACGGTGAAGATGAGAGCCTTCTCCACTTCATGGAAGGATTTTACATGCATTTTCAGAAACAGATTGTCCGCTATCCTATTCGCTCCAACCGGAAAGGATATATCACAAAGATGCTGATTAACTATCTGAACGGAGAACATCAGACCGGAAACATGCTTGCCAATGCACATATCCGCAGCATGGAGGAAAACTAAAATACATGGAAGAACTGAAAATTATCATTACACACAGCGGAGAAACTGTCGATATTGCTGTCAGCAATCCTGATATAGATGCCAGACTTCTCACGGAGATGCACTGCGCTTTTGTAACTGTGTTTCTTAAAAAGCTTACAGAACTCGGCAAAACTCCGGAAGATGCAGTAGAAGCTGTCAGCTTGTCGGATGAGGCGGCTATCAAGGCATTTGTTGAGGAATCTCTCTATGCATGATACACGGATTCGCTGCGGAAACGCAGCAAAATAAAAAATGTTGGTGGAATGACTTATTCCACCAACATTATGGAAGAAATTGGAAATTTAAGGGTGTACTGCCATGATTTACTCGGAATTCAAAGAAATCACAATCCGACTGAATATGATGGATTTGGAGCTTATGAAATCAGGAATTCAGCCGAGCGATACAGTTATACTTCCGGCTGATGGTCTTCCGCTGTCTGTTCCGGAACTTCCGGACATGCCGACAGTACAAATTTATGCGCAGTCATTTCTGGAATATAAGCAGAACACTGTTCGGAACAGCAGTTATCAAAGATATGTGCGCTGTCTGCAAAATCAGATTCTCCCCTATTTCGGAGACATGCGGATGAATGACATTACTGGAAAGACTGTACAGAATTTTATAAACGCTCTGCTCCGGAAAGGAACAGGCCTGAAATCCGTCAGATATTGTGTCGGACTTCTGAAAAGTATTCTTCGCTGTGCGGAAATGGAAGGCATCATCAGACTGCCGGTCATCCGTCCGGATTATCCAAAACAGCATCATGAAGAACGTCCAATTCTCACAGATGAACAGTTTCATCAGCTCAATGAGTATCTTGTACATGAAATGAAACCTGTTTCTTCTGCTCTGCTGATTGTGATGCATACCGGCATCCGCCTCGGAGAAGTCTGCGCTCTGCGCTGGTCTGACTTCGATTTCAGTACCAACAGTTTTTATATTCGGCACAGTATCAGACGTTATTACATACCGGAAGAAAAAAGAACCGTCTGCGAGCTTGGCGAACCAAAGACACCGAAAAGCGAACGGCGGATATATCTTCCGGAACAGCTTGCAGGAATTCTGAAACATCGTCAGGGAACGGGCTATATCTGTACCGGTTCTGAAAAATTCGGGAATCCGGAATCAGTCAGAAATGCATTTAACAGAAGACTGGAAAAGCTGAATATTCCGCATGTCCGGTTTCATGACCTTCGGCACGGATTTGCCACCAGAGCGATAAATGGTGCAGGAATTGACCCGAAAACTGTAGCCGAAATTCTCGGACATGAACATTGTGACATTACATTAGATATTTACACATCCTGCACTGCTGAAATGCAGATAGATGCTATGAACAAAATTGAGAAAAAATAAAAACAGCTCCGGCGGATGTGCGGTCGCACCGGAACTGTTTGCTTGATAGATTACTTGCCAAGAATAGTATAGCACATTTCCGCTGTCTTGTCAAGTAGTCGGAAAGGAATTTGCTATGAAAATTATTATGATTCTGCTGGTTGGCTATTTTGTGTTCTACTATGTATCAGAATGGATAGAAAAGCAGAAAGAACTGCTCTCTCCTGCTGAGGAAGAAGAACTTGAATTTGAAGAAAGCTTTATAGAATATGACTTTCATGAAGTTCAGGAACAACTCATCCGGATTCAGCAGACTGCTGAACGCATCCAGTCGATTGAAGAATTAATCACAGATATGGAAATCACATCACCGGAACAGCATGAGCTGCCTCTCGAAATGCGCTGGGCTGATACGGCTGACGGCCGCGAGCATCACTATCAGTTCTGGGCAGATGGACGGGCAAGTACTCAGCTCTTGCTCGAAACTGCCTGTCAGGAACGGGAACAGCTCCGCACTTCCCTTTCGGAACAGATTGCTGATTTATACAGTACCGTTGTAACGCAATCAGTAACGCAAACAGCTTTTGAAATGCAGGAGAGGGGAGTAGATGCGGCATGATGAGCGAAGAAGTCAAGCACTGCGCTGTCTGCGGAAAAGTGATTTCCACTCCTGAAAATGATTACTTTTCTCACATCAAAATCAAATACTGTGATTCATGCAGAGAAGTCATCAGGCGCGAGCAGGCACGGAACAGAGTCAATGAACTCCGGAAACGAAAAAAAGAGAAAGATAAATTTCGCGATAAAGAACTTGAGCTGATGAAAGAGAAAGTCCGTCTGCTGACAGAGGAGAACGAACTTCTGAAAATCGAAAATCAGCGGAAAAGAGAACAAATCAATCAGCAAAGCAAGAGTGTAATTACACAAATCAGAAAGAAGGTATCATCCGAATGACAAATGAACAGAAAATAAAAAGCATGTCTACAGAAGAACTGGCAGAATATATTTTTGAGCTGGGAAACGGCAGAGAATACTGTTACGGACATTGTATCTATCAAGGCGAGGAAGACTGCGCTCGATATAACTGTCTGGAAGGCGTAACGGCATGGCTGAAACAAGAAATTTCCTCTGATAGTATTCGCTCATCCGGCTGGATTTCTGTAAAGGACAAACTGCCGGAAACTGCGCAATTTTGCTTTGTAGCTTGCCATGAATGGGATATGTTTGAAGATACCTTGAGCAGTACGGTTCATTTCAGAGTCCTGCAATATCTTCCGGATGTAGGATGCTGGAATATTAAAACACCTGTTCAAGTGCTGGCGTGGATGCCCATTCCAGAACTTCCAGAAAAATGAAAGGAGAAAATTATGACTGACAAAGAAAAAGCAATTGTGACCCTGTACACCGGATATGCGATGATGGAAGGTGAAAAGCTGAGTGAAGTATATGCCTATGCCGCGGAGCTGATGAACCGTCCGGTATATACACATGAATTATTTTCGGATGAAGTACAGGCAAAAGTAAAGCCTGAATTTATTGCCATGTGCGCTGATGAAACGCCTGTCATTGACCTGAAAGATGAGATGTTCGGAGGAATTTTATGCTGTGCTGTCCGGTATGCACTGACACGGGCATCCAGCGCATCATTTACAGTGACACAATTTATCAGACCGTTACTGCCGTATCTCAGTGACCTTGCTGTGCAAAATATCAAAAGAATTATTTCAGAGTGTGCTGTTTACGGTGATAGCTGTGATGTTCGGACTTGGCTGAACTTTATGGATGATGTCAAGGCAGAAATCGAAAAGAGAGGCATCCTATGAAAGCAAAAGAATGTATGAACCTGCTGTGCAGATTTAATGATACAAAGCAATTAAAAGTATATTTTACAGATGACGACTGCGATTTGACTTACAATAGCAAGAATAATTTCGATGCATATCAGTTTGGCTTTTCTGCTGGATTATGCCACAAGTCCCAGATAAATTTTATTTCAGAAGCACTCTTGGAACAGGAAGTTTTCAAAATCTATGCGCTGGAAACAGACGCTTTTGTTATCAGGCTGAAACCCGAAAAAACAAATCCGTACAATAGGAATGAAGAATCTCAGGAAATTGTCAGTGATGAAGAACTGCCGCTCTGATACATTAACGAGAACAAATTCACGTTTTGAAAAGTCGAAAAATGCTGACAAAATCAGAAATCTGTGGTACAATAAGGATAATCCCAACTAACCCCCTATATCATGAAAATATTCCGGAACAGTTTACCCCACTGTTCCGGAATATTTTTATTGACAAAACGTATGTTTTCTGATAAAATGAAATAAAGAAACTTTGTTCGTGTAAAGTGAGATGATTCTATGCAGAAAGGAACTATCGGCAAAAGAATACGGCATCTGAGAAAAACGTCCGGAACATCCCAGCAGGAGCTTGCCGAAAAACTGTATATCTCTCAGAAGACGGTTTCCAGCTGGGAATGCGGAAGAACCGCACCGGACAGTGAAATGCTATTAAAGCTGTCCGCTGTTTTCGGCACATCACCAAACTATCTTCTTACCGGAAAAGAAAGACTCTGATTCAGAGGCAGAGTCTTTCTTTTTTTGTCTATGTTTTGTAGTATTTCATTGACATCATACTGTAAATACTGTACAATAATAATATAGAATTTCTACCTTTCTTTGTTATCTTGATGTTTTCGTGCTGCCATCCGGCAGCATACGACAGAGTAGAGCACTGGAAGCTCGCAAGGCTCATAACCTTGAGGCAGGCGGTTCGATTCCGTCCTCTGCAACCAATACTGCATGACTGATAAAAATTCCTTCTTAAAATACCCGACAGACAAAAGAGCATCTTTCCGTTTCCGAACTGATACTCTTTTGTTATATAACAAATCAAAATAGGTGAGATGATTGCTATGGCGGAAGAACGATGTGAAAAAGTCAGCTGGCTCAAACGTGCATTTTATGCAGAAAAGGCTGCGAAAGCCTATCTCGAAAAATATGAGCATGAAAAATACCTCGCGCAGAGGCTTTCCCGAACATTTTCAGAATCTGCCGGAAGTCCTTCCGGAAATTCCACCGAAGATGCTCTTATCCGTCTGGCTGTCACCGAACGTCAGGCACAAGATAAGCTGAAAGAACTAGTTCGCATCCGTGAAGAAATTACAACAGTCATTCAGCAGATTGATGACAATGATTTGCAGGCTGTTCTTGTCTGGCACTATCTGAATTATTTTACTTTTGAGCAGACCGCCGAGAAAATGCATTATGGAATTGCAACTGTACATCGGAAACATAGCCAAGCACTAAGTAAGATTGATATTGAATGATATTGAATGATAGTTTTCAATGTGTTATAATGATATTATGAAGCAGTGTGGAAAGTGTTTTCTTCATTCCTCTTATTTTAATTTATTTCAGTGCAGAGCATCGGATGAAAATCCGGTGCTTTTGTATTGCATACACGGGGGGGAGTCTCCCTTTTCGGATTTTTCGGGACTTCCACGCCCTCACTGCTCAAAATTCTGCGCTGAATTATTCCTTTCTTGAATCGTGGTGATTTCTATTTATGTCCCTCTATGGTCTCGATTTCCTCAGATGCAAATTGTCCCGTAAATTAAATCGGGTTTCCTTGCGCTATCAGTATTACGATATGAAACAGACTATGCGCAAAATCTCTGCCCTCATCCCTCCTGAATTCCGTTCCCTTACTTATTCTCTCGGCTGGTGCGCTAAAGCAGTCGATTCCCTCGCTGACCGCATCGTCCCCAATGGATTCGATAACGATTCTATGCAAATCAGCGAAATCTTCCGCCTTAATAATTCCGATATTCTCTATGATTCCTCTGTCCTCTCCGCCCTGATTTCTGCCTGCTGTTTCCTTTATATCGGCTGGAATCAGGACGGCTACCCCACTCTGCAAGTCGTTGACGGTGGTAATGCTACCGGCATTATTGACCCTGTCACCAATCTGCTCACCGAAGGCTATGCCGTTCTTGAACGGGATGAATCCGGAACTCCTCAGAAAGAAACCTACCTGAAAGCCGGTATGACTGAAATTTATCAGTCCGGCAAACTGACCGATTCGTTCTCCCATGCTTCTCCCTTTGCACTGCTCGTCCCTGTTATCTACCGACCGGATGCAAAACGTCCGTTCGGTCATTCCAGAATCTCCCGTGCTTGCATGGAAATTACACAAAGTGCGCTCCGCACTCTGCTACGGACAGAAGTCGCTTCTGAATTCTATTCTGTTCCGCAGAAATATATTGTCGGTCTTTCAGAAGATGCCGAATTCAATAACCGTGCGGCGACTCTTTCCAGCTTCCTGAGATTTTCCAAAGATGATGACGGCGACAAACCGTCTCTCGGTCAGTTTCAGAATGGCAGTATTGAACCTTTCTTAGAACAGATGAAAATGCTCGCTTCTCTCTTTGCCGCAGAAACCAGTCTGACACTTGATGATTTAGGCTTTACAACTGAAAATCCGTCTTCGGTGGATGCTATTCGGGCAAGTCATGAACATTTACGCCTGACCGCCAGAAAAGCACAAAGAACATTCGGGTCAGCGTTCGTCAATGCCGGCTATCTCGCCGCCTGTATCCGTGACAATTACAGCTATGAACGCAGTGTATTTGCAGATACCCGCTGTCAATGGCTTCCTATCTTTGAACCGGATGCTTCTGCACTGGGTGTGCTTGGTGATGCTATCCTGAAAATCAATCAGGCTTCAGAAGGCTTTATGGGTGCAAGAAATATCCGTGCCCTGACCGGTCTGGAGAGTGATGCAGAATGACAGAACAGGAATTCTATCAGAAACTGCTTGCCGAACTAGACAAATCTGCCGAAAATGACAAACAGCTTTCCGCACTTCTGGACAAAATCCAGTCCGGACAGGCTGATTTTTCTGATTCTTCTGCTTACTGGCAGAAATTATCCGGTTTAATTGGTTCTGTCCTGAGCCGGAATGTCATAGAAGCCGGTTCGGGTCTGAATGAAGAAGTCAGCTATCTGATGCTGAAAAGCGGTCACATGAGAGCGTTTCAAATCATGTCTATGGTGCAGAAAGCCCTTGACGAACGGCAGAACATTCACATTAATGCTGTCAATCCGGCTTTTCCGGAAGAACGTGCAAGAAAAGCCTCTCACTCTCTCGAAGATAAAACTGTCAGTCAGGAAGTTGTTCAGAGACGGGCAGAAAATGCCATTGCCAATATCGCCGTTTCTTTCCATGATGATTATATCAAAGAAAATGCAAGTTTCCGGCAGAAAGCCGGTCTGACCTGTCATGTGAACCGCATCGGCGCATCAAAATGCTGTGCATGGTGTGCAGAAGTCGCCGGACGGTATGAGGTCAGCCGTGCGCCAGCGGACTTCTGGCGGAGGCATGACCACTGCTCCTGTCAAATTATCTATGAAACCAGTAAATTCAGACAAAGGCTCTCCGGAACGGGCAGGGGCTGGCAAGTCGATTCAGAAGTTCACAGAAGACAGGCTCAGGCGATTCAGTACAAGCCTGCACGCTTCACCAGAGAACAGGCACAAGCCCTCGAACAACAGAATTTAAGGCAGTACAGGGGCTTGACAGAAGCAGAAAACAGCAAGTTAAAAACAGATACTCCTCAAACAATTGTGAATAATTCTATGTTATATTCTCCGGAATATCGAAATCTGTTTGATAAATTAGGTGAATCAACAAAAATTACAAGGAAAATATTTCAGAACAGCAGAAAAGCTTTGTTACATCGTACAGGAACTGAATTTGAAGACCTTATTTTTATTAACAGCGATACAGGAGAGGTTTATTCACGAACTGATTATAATGTCAAAAGACAAGTCATGCCTTCTAAAAAGATGAAACAAATGGTTTTGGCTTCTCCAAATATAGTGATTTCAATTCATAATCATCCCGGAAGTGCTGTTCCAAGTTTATCTGATATTAATTCTTGCAGAGATAGAAAATATAAATATGGTATTATTGCTTGTCATAATGGAAATTTATTTAAATATACAATTTTAGACAGTAGCTATCCCGAAAGTTATTCAGATATGCTTCTTGACAAAATCAATTATTTGTTGTATAATAATGATGATAGTACTGACAAAACAACAAATGAACTTAATCAATACTTAGGTGAACTTGAAAAAATTGGCATAAGTTTGGAGGTTTTCAAATGGAAATAACTTATGAATCTATTTGTAAAAAATTAGGATTTGACCCTTTGACAACTGATTCAAAAGAAATTTATCCACAGCATAAAGATGCGTTTTTTGTTGATGATGCTTTTGAGTCGCCATTTAAAAAACTTTTTCCCGAAGAACTTGATTTTTTAATTGAACTTTACAGAGAAAAAAAGATTAAAACCGCCTGAACAGGGCGGTTTTCTCATGCCAAAATATCACAAGCAAGGCTGAACAGCCTTATTTTTATACCCAAAAGGAGAAGAAGCAATGGAAAAAGTAACACCCGAAATCTATCGTGAATACCTCATAAAGAGACTGGAACTTCTGAAAGAACTAGCTGAAGACTTGCAAAAAACATCGGATTGTTTCGAGGGTGCAAAACAGATGGATTATGTCATGAAAGAACTGTATCTGCTGGACAAGGACACACTTTCAGAAGAACTTCCGAAAGCCGAGGAACTGCATCTGAATCATGGCAAAGCCTAATCTTCGTCCCGACCACAACGGCACACAGAGGGCGCAGTTTGACAGCAACAAGAAGAAAATCTATGCTACCCAGCGCACCTGTGGTATCTGTGGAAATCCTGTCGATTTCAGCCTGAAATTTCCGCACCCTCTCAGCCCCTGTATTGACCATATCATCCCCGTATCAAAAGGCGGACATCCCTCTGACATCGGCAACCTACAGCTTGCACACATGTGCTGTAACAGACAAAAATCTGACAAGCTCGCAGTGCGTACAGAATTCTCCTGTCAGAAAGACCCCGTCAGCAACCGTGATTTGCCTCAGACATTTGACTGGAAAAATCTCTGAATCTGAAAGGAGTGGACTGCATGGCTGAAACACGGCTCGGCAGACAGACTCCTACCGTTTCTTCTGTTCTGCCGTATACAGATTCCAAAGGGCTGGAAGCTGTTCAGCTCTACAACAGTTCCGGCAGAACAGCGCAGGACTGGCAGTCACTTCTGCTGGAAGACATCATGGCGGTGAATGATGACGGCTTATGGGTACACATGAAATTCGGCTGGTCTGTCCCCAGAAGAAACGGAAAATCTGAAATTTTAATCATCCGTGCCATGTTCGGACTTGTCCACGGTGAACGCATTCTGTACACTGCACACCGGACAACCACCTCTCACAATGCATGGGAGAAAATTATTGAACGGCTCGTAAAAGCCGGCTATGCCGAAGGTGAAGACTTCAAGACCATGAAACGCTACGGTCTGGAAACTATCGAATGGCTGAACGGGGAGGGGGTCATTCATTTCCGGACACGCTCCAGCAAAGGCGGTCTCGGCGAAGGATTTGACTTGCTGATTCTGGATGAAGCTCAGGAGTATACCGGAGACCAAGAATCAGCCCTGAAATATGTTGTCACGGACTCGAAAAATCCGCAAACCCTCATGTGCGGGACTCCGCCGACCGCTGTTTCATCCGGTACAGTCTTTCTGACTTACCGCCGTGACATCCTCACCGGAAAATCAGAAAATGCCGGCTGGGCAGAATGGTCAGTCCCTCGTCTGACAGATGCCCATAACCCTGAACTCTGGTACGAAACAAACCCGTCTTTAGGCACTATCCTGACAGAAAGAACTATCCGTTCCGAACTTGGCAATGACCAGACCGATGATAACATTCAGCGTTTGGGCTTGTGGCTGACCTATTCGCAGAAATCAGCAATTTCCGAACGTGAGTGGATGCAGTTCAAGGCAGAATCTCCGCCAAAACTGAAAGAATCCGTGAAACTGTTCTTCGGCGTGAAGTTTGCAAAGACTTCCGGAAATGTGTCGCTTGCTGTTGCTGTCAGAACCGCTGACAAGAAAATCTTGATAGAAGCTCTCGACTGCCGTCCCGTCCGTGACGGCTTGGACTGGATTATCAGCTTTCTGCGGAATCCGCATACGGAAAAAGTCATCATAGACGGGGCTGCCGGTGCGCCTCTGCTTGTACAGGCTATGAAAGATGCTGAGGTCAAGTGCAGAGCTATCCTGCCGAAAGTTTCCGATGTTATCGAGGCGAATGCCCTTTTTGAACAGAATCTTTTCGCCGGAGAAATCCTGCATACTGCCCAGCCCTCACTTGTACAGGCAGCCACTAACTGTGAACACCGTGCTATCGGTGCTGGCGGAGGCTTCGGCTATACCTCGATTCTGGAAAATGCTGACGTTTCCCTGCTGGAAGCTGTTACCCTTGCGCACTGGGCTTGTGCCAATGCCAAAGAAAAGAAAAAACAAATCATCACTTACTGAAAGGACTGATTTTTATGGAACAGGCAGAACTTGCTAAAATCAATGCCCTGACAAGGCGTGAGTTTGCCGAAAATGAAATTTATACGTTCCCTGTTACACTCTGCCATAATGACATTGACCGTGACAGCGAACGCTTTTCCGATGAAGCTCTGACACAAATGTCAGAACTGTTTATCGGCAAAACTATCATCACTGACCATAATCCCACTACTGCCGGACAGGTGGCGAGAATCTACGATACAGAAGTTGTGAAAGATTCCGGACAGCTTACCAAGGACGGCAGACCATTCTGCTATCTGAAAGGCTATGCCTATATGGTGCGGACTTCCGAAAATGCTGATTTCATTCTTGAAATTGATGCAGGCATCAAGAAAGAAGTCAGCGTAAGCTGTTCTGCTGAAAAACGTATTTGTTCTATATGCGGAGCAGAAGCCGGAAAATGCAGCCATGTCAAAGGCGAAACATACGATGACACTGTCTGCTGTCATATTCTTGACAGCATTACAGATGCATACGAACTGAGCTTTGTCGCCGTCCCCGCCCAGCAGGGCGCAGGCGTTACAAAAAATTATCACCAGAAAGGAGATACTCACATGGAAGAATTTATTCCTATCACCACAAAAGCGGACTTCGATACTGCTGTTCAGCCTCTCATTGATGCCGCTGTTTCTGCCAAAGCCAAGGAGTTTGAAAACTGGATTTCTCCGGAAGCACATCAGGCGGAACTGCTTGCCCAGTACCGTACTAAAGCGGCACTGCTCACCGGACTTCCTGCCGAACTCGCAAGCCGTCTGACCGGAGACACCGAAGAAGCCATTCAGAAAGATGCCGAACTGCTCGCAGGTCTGACAAAATCTTCCCGTCAGACTCCGGCTTTCAATCCCGAAACCCCTGAACTTTCCGGCGTGGAAAAATCTTTCTATGCCAAAAATCCCAATCTTGCCCCTAACAGAAAGGAGAATGCATAATGCCTACTTTAGCACATGAACCTCAGACAAGATATTCCGACCTTCTGCTTGCAAAGCTCCGTGCCGAGCTGGTACTTGCAGACGGCTTTGTTTTCAACAACGACTACGAAGGCGACCCGACTGCCGGTGCAGTCAAAATTCCCGTCCGTGATGACGAAGTTGCTGTCTCTGACTACGACAAGGCGAACGGCATCGCACTGACAGGCGGTGCAACCAGGTATGTGACAATGAACATCGACAAGGATAAGGCTGTCAACGAACTGATTGACGGCTATGATGCCGCCTCCGTTCCGGATAACCTCATTGCTGACCGTCTTGATTCCGGCGGTTATTCCCTCGCACGCCGGATTGATACTGACGGCGCAACCACGCTCCTTGCCGGTGCAACTGTCACAAATATTTCTCAGCTTACTGCTCTGAATGTTTACAGTACTATCGTAAATCTCCGCACGGCGATGAGCAAGGCTGATGTACCCGATGACGGAAAACGCTATCTGCTCGTTACCCCTGAAACAATGGCTCTCCTGCTGAACTGCCCTGAATTCATCAACGCTTCTGCACTCGGAAATACTGTCGTACAGAACGGCGTTATCGGCAAAATTGCCGGCTTCCTCGTCAAAGAATGGAACGATAAAACCGCAAATCTTGCCATGATTGCCGGTCATCCCAGATTCGCTACAAGAGCTTCTGAATGGGCAGTCGGCGTTCATGTTCAGGATTTGGCGCAGTCCGGAAACTATATCGGCGCATGTGCCGTTCAGGGCAGGCGTGTTTACGGTCATAAAGTGCTCCGCAGTGTGGCTATCCGTGCCGTGTACGCTCCCGGAAGTCTGACGGCTTCTCTCTCTGCGGCATCCGGAAGCGGTTCTTCCGGTAAAACTGTCGCTACGGTCACCGCCGGCAATACCGGAACAAATTACGCTTACAAGCTCAATCCGTCTGAACGTGCCGCATACGGCACATCCAACACGGATTATGACGGTACTGCTCTGACTTCCGGCACAACCGCAATCGCCGTTTCTGAGGGCGATGTGCTCGAAATCGTAAACTTTGACGGCGGTATCGCTGTCGCTGTCACTTATCTGACAGTAAAATCCTCTGAAATCGCTTCCTGATTGGAGTGAGTAAAAATGAGCGACTATGCAACTGTAGCCGACATCCGTGCGGCAGGCTATCCGCTGTCTGCTTCGCAGGAAGAATCTGCACAAGTGCTTCTGACTCAAGGTTCCGCAAGACTCCGGCTGACTGCCCTGAGAGTCCGCAAAAACCTTGATGCGCTCATTGCTGACGAAACGACAGGCGCAGATTATGCGCTTGCCGTCAAGTCAGTGCTGGTGCAGGCAGTTATCAGAGCACTTGACAGTGCTTCCAGTTCCGGACAGGGCGGAATTGTTCAGGGCAGTCAGACACTCGGTTCGTATACCGTACAGCAGACATTTTTCAACCCCGGACAAAGTCTGTATTTTCTTCGCTCGGAACTCAAAGACCTTGGCTTGTATCCTTCGCAGACTTACGGCGCAGTTGAGCTATGGGCTTCGGGTGGTGACAGCTCATGAGATTCCCTGTCAATGTGACCGCTGTCACGGTCTGGGAAAAACAGATTGTGAACCGTGCTCCCGTCTATATCCGGCATGAGCTAGGCGCATCTTACTGGCAGGCTGTCAGCGGACAGGAAGCCGGAAACAGCGCACGTGCTCCAAAAGACAGCGTATTTCTCGCTGTTCCGCCGTCTTCCGTGACCTATCTTCCCAAAAAGGATGACAAAGTTCTTTCCGGAAGCGTTCCTGACGAAAATCCGCCTGTCACTGCGCTGACCGTGATGCAGGTCAAGGATTTTCGCTTTCTGCTTCCGGCAGTGATGCATGTCGAGGTGAAAGCAGAATGATTTCTTTTAAAGCTTCTTTTTCTCTGTCTTCTTCCGCCGTAAACCGCAGAAAACAGCAGTTCCGAAATGCGCAGGAATACGTTGACCATGAAGTACTCAGGCTTTCTGAACCTTTTGTGCCCATGAGAACCGGAAAGCTCCGGCAGTCCGGCTGGTACGGCACAAAACTCGGTTCTGGAATCGTCAAGTATACTGCACCTTACGCCAAGCCACGCTACTACAAAGGCAGAGCCAGAAACGGCAAACAAGGCAAGTTCTGGTTCAGCCGTATGAAATCCGGCAACAAGGAAAAAATTCTGAACGGCACAAGGAGGAAATTTTCATGAAACCTATCATCGAGTGTGTCAGAGACTTTATTCTGACGTTTCCTGAACTCAAAGACGGCGCAGTGATGAGTGACTACCTGAGCAGTGATGCTACAGAATATGTTATTGAATCTGTCCCGTGTGACCCTTTTTACAAACGCTACACTGACGGAGGCGGACTGAGACAGTTTCAGTTTCTGTTTGCCAGCCGTGAAGTCTACTCGGCTGACATCAGCCAGCTAACAGAAAATTCCGCTTTTTACGAATCATTCAAAGACTGGATTCTGCATACTGAATCTTCTGTTCTCACTCCGTTCCTTGACGGCAGAACTGCCGATTTTATCGAAATTCTGCAAAATGACTATGTCTTTGATACTGATGCAGATACTGCACGCTATCAGATGCAGTTCAATCTTATCTATCATGAATAAGGAGTTGCTTTTTTATGCCTACTACTACTGAAACAATTGTACCCCGTCACAAAATGCTGGGCTTTTACGGTGTGCCCAGCGAGGGCGGTACTGTAACCTATCGCAGAATGCAGTACTTCACCGACCTGAACAAAAACAAAAACCCTGAAGAACATGAAAGAAAATATGTGGATGAAAAATCCAAGCGTTCCGATATTGTCGGCTACTTCGAGTCCGTTTCCTATACGTTCGATAAATACAGAAACAATCCCGTACTTGCAGATATTTCTAAAATCAGCGACAGAGAACTTATCGGTGATGATGCCAAAAGAAGCATCATCTGGGTGGATGAAGATACCGGCGAAGCTGTCAAACGGGACTATGCTGTCATTCCCGAAAGCGAAGGCGGGGACGCTAATACTTATACACAATCCGGCAATTTCAAGGCAAGCGGTGAACCCGTTTTCGGAACTGCTTCCAGCTCTGATGACTGGATGACAGTCACATTCACGGAGGAAACCTGATGCAGTGGCTTATCAACGGCAGAACCTTCCGGCTCGAACCGGAAAACCCTGAAACGAAAAAACGCATGGAAAAGGCTTTCTCTGTTATGGAACAGGAAGAAAAACAGATTCTTTCTGATTACTGCGCCATGTTCCGGAAACTTTTTGCCGGTATCTTCGGCGAAAAAAAAGCCCGTCAGATTTTTCAGAGCCTCCCCGAAAATCCCCGCATTTATAACGAAATTTTTCTTTCTTTTCTGCGTGCTGTGCAGGCTTCCAGACTCGAAAACGGC
Organism: Oscillospiraceae bacterium; assembly: GCA_017430465.1. Lineage (GTDB taxonomy): Bacteria > Bacillota > Clostridia > Oscillospirales > Ruminococcaceae > UBA3855. The sequence continues at coordinate 5,903 of JAFRMZ010000288.1, read as the reverse complement.
AAAAAAACGAAAAAACATAAAAAACACAAGAGGAAACGCAAATGCTGAATGCACTCTATGACAAGTTTCCGGATTCCGTTCAGGCAGACGGCAGAACTTATCTCATACAGACAGATTTCCGTGTGTGGCTGAAATTCGCTGATATTCTCTCTGACAAAAATCTTCCGCCCGAACAGGTCGGCTCTGCCTTCCTGAGTGTGTTTCGTTCCCCTGTTCGGCAGTTCTCCGAACCTCTGCTTGATGCCGTTTTTCATTTCCTGAAAGCTTATGACCTATATTATCACGATGAAGAACTTGAAGCATTCAAGCTTGCACATGATGCCCCTAACAGCTATTCTCCTCCCGTCTTTGACTGGAAATTTGATTCCAGATTTATTCTCGGCGATTTCCTGCATTACTATCAGATAGACTTAACTGCTGTCGAATCCCTGCACTGGTTCAAGTTCCGTGCGCTGTTCGATGCCCTTCCGGAAGATGCTATCTGTATGAAACGCATTGCCTATCGCTCTGCTGACCTGTCGCAGTGCAGTGAAAGCGAAAAAAAACGTATCCGAAAAATAAAACAGGCTGTTGCTATTCCTCATATCATGTCAGATGAGGAAATCGGCGCAGCCTTTATGCTGTGAGGTGATTTCCCTTGTTTGACGGTACTCTTAAATTTGATACTCAAATCAATTCTTCTACTTTTTTCAGTGAGCTGGAGGCTCTGGGAAATCTTGCAAAAGCCGGCTTCTCTGCCCTGACTTCTCTCGGCAGAGAGGCTGTTGCCACCGGACAGGAGTTTTCCGCCGGTATGTCGCAAATCGGCGCAACTCTGGGATATTCTACAGCGCAAATCAATGATTCTGCATCAGAGGCTTACAAAAACATGCAGGCTCTCACCGAAAAAGCAGAAGAAATGGGTGCAAAGACTTCCTTTTCGGCAAGTCAGGCCGCAGAAGGACTCAATATTCTGGCTATGTCCGGCTATTCCGCAGAAGAATCCATTCAGATGATTGATTCTGTTCTTGACATGGCCGCCGCCGGAGGTCTGAACCTCGGCAGTGCTGCTTCTTATATCTCCGGCAGTATGAAAGGCTTCACCAAAGAAGCCGGAAACTTCGCTGACAATGCAGAAGCCGCTGTCTATTATTCTGACTTAATCGCTAAAGGCGCAACCCTCGCAAATACGAACGTTCAGCAGTTGGGTGAGGCTCTCTCTGATGCTTCTTCCACTGCTAATACTTACGGACAAAGCGCACAAGCAACAGAAGTTGCCCTGCTCCGCCTTGCAGAACAAAACGAAGTCGGCTCTGCCGCTTCTACTGCTTTGGCTGCCGCTATGAAAAATCTGTATTCACCAACCGAACAAGCAAAACAGGCTCTTGCTTCCCTCGGGGTGAGTGCCTACGATGCCAACGGGAAAGCCCGTGATTTCAATACCATTGTGGACGAACTGAAAACAGCTCTTTATCAGATTACTGATGAAGGGCAAAGAAATGACCTCGAAAATGTCATTTTCGGTATTCAGGGACAAGCCGCTTTTGACAAGATGATTTCTACTTCCGCCGAAAAAGTACAGAGTTTTTATCAAAGTCTGGAATATACCGAATCCGGTGCAAAAGGTTCTGCCGCTCTCCAAGCCGAAACAATGCTCGATAACCTGACCGGCGATATTACTATCTTCAATTCTGCGCTTGACGGTCTGAAAATTCAGCTTTTCAAAAGTCTTGATGCACCGCTCCGGCAAATCGTCCAGAAAGCGACCGACTACCTCTCTAAACTGACAGAAGGTCTGAAACAAGGCAATCTGCCGGAAACTGTCCGTGAAATTGCTGACGATGCCCTTGCTTCCCTCAAACAAAAGTTCGATGAAAAACTGCCGGAACTTCTTGAAACTGTAAAGCAAATTCCCGAAAAAGCCAGAAATGCAATTTCTGAACATCTGCCAGAACTGCTCGAAACCGGTAAGCAGATTCTTTCTTTTATTTTTGATTCTTTCCCCGAAAATCTGAAATTCTATGCCGATACTGCTGTACAAATCATTTCAGCCCTCGCTGAATGGATTCTCCAGAATCTGCCGCTTTTGCTGACAACTGCCGGAGAAATCCTGAACTATTTATTTGACAATATCCTGACCGGCGAAAATATCGCCTCTGTTGTGGAAACTGCTGTAACAATCATAACTGCTCTTGTCGATGCTGTCAGTGAGAATATTGATGATATTCTGCTTGCTGCTGAAACTATCATCACAAATCTGCTCGGAGAACTTGGAAAGCCTGACAATCTCGATAAAATTACAGAAGCCGGAATGCTCCTGCTAAACAAACTGATAGAAGGTCTCGGAAAAACCGGCGGTTCTGTTATCGGTTTCTTCCTTTCATTGTACAATGACATGATGACCGCCATTGAGCAAATCGACTGGATGGCTCTCGGCGGTCAAATCGTACTCGGAATCATGAAAGGCCTCGCATCCGGTCTCCGAGATTTGATTGCTAATAATCCACTCGCACAGCTCTGGGAATCCGGAATGAAAACTATCACCGGTACGGATTTCAGCATTGCGGACTGGGCGGACTATCTCGAAAATGAATATGCTTCCCAGTATGCGGCATCTGTAAAAGATGCTTCTGCCATGATTGCACAATATCAGGCAGAAGCTCCGCAAATGCCTGACGGCTACGACTATCTCTCTCAGCTCGCATCCGGTCAAATCCGTGCAGATGTTTCGACTGCTCAGGTCAGCTCCGGCGGTCAGTCCGGAGGTGGCCGCTATCGTGGAACGTCTGCTGTAGAAATCAATCAGAATCAGACACTCGAACTTGACGGAACGCAGATAGCGGAATTTAACAGGAAAACAACTATTGACGACAATGCCGTTTCGGGAGGGTGGTAAACATGCGGAAAATTAATATCTATCGTGACAACTCCGGCACACCGGAGCTTGTCGCTTCTAATCTGATTCAAATCGAAGATGCCAGCGTGACCCGTACGCCAAACGGCAGAAGCTTCATTATGGCTGACGGTTCTGTTACGTTCTATCCGTCTGCAAATGATATTGCTGATTTTACTCTGATTCTGGAATGCAACAGCACACAGGCGGAAGCTGTCGCTTCTGCTGTCCGGCTCGGAAAACTGTATTTTTCTGGTATGCGTGCAGGCGGTTCGGCAGCGGATGCCTCTCATGCTTTCACCGGATTTATCACAGAACAGTCAGCCGTCAGAATTCAGGAAATTTCTTCGGCTGCTGATATGTATCAGCTCAGAATTCCTATGAAACTGCTTGTTTCCAATGGCAGTTATGTTATCACGGAGGCGACAGCTTCATGATTATTTATGAACAAATCTCCGGTTCCGTCACGTTTCGCAACAGAACTGCTGTTTTGCTTTCAGACAGCAATGTCATCAGCGCATCGGTCAAAAGACAGGCCTGCTCCGGTGACAAATTCGATACCGGGGGGGTCTATGCTGCACAGCTTACTCTGAAATGTGCCGTCCCCGGCACGAATTCCTTTATACTCAGAGGCGCTAAAATCAGCCTGTCTTCTAAATACGGCTCTGAAAATGCATTCTCTCCTGTCGGAACTTTCTGGATTACAGATGCGAAAAAAATCGCCGGTGATATCTATCAGATTACTGCTCTGGATGCCGTCTGCTGGCTCGATTCTTCCTCGTTTGCGGCATCCTATGAAGATGCAAGCGGACAGTCCCGCATTTTTGACAGTGTCGCAAAATATATGGAATCGCAGGGCGAAGGAACATCCCTCGAAAACTGGTGCTTCGATTTAACTGCCATCGTCAACTCCTTGCTGGAACGCATGACTGGTCAAAGCAATGTCCTGACTTGGCTGGCTTATAACGGCTCTGTCAACGGCGTTTACACTAACGAATATGCCCTCGGAAGCGGAAACGCCCTGACTTTTTTCCTTTCGACAGAAGCCGGCTCCGGTGATTCCGACTGCCCTCGTGACTTGTTCCGTCATCTCGCCAAACTTGCAGGCGGTTTTATCTTCGTGAATGAATCCGGATATCTGACACTCGGTCAATTTTCCATGCCGGAATTTGGAACAGCACAGATTGATGATTCCTGTATTCAGCAGGATTCCTGCGAAATTGCCGATTACAAGCTTCAAACTGTTGTCATCACTGCACAGTCGGATATTGGCAATGGTATCTATAATTCTGCCTCCAGTACGGTCATTAATGACTATTCTGTGCTGACACCTATCCGGTTTCAGCTGGATTCCAATCCGTTTCTTGACGGTTTCGCTGCGGCCTACTGCCGCGGCGACGGACAACAGATTTATGAAAATCTAGGCGTAATTATTGACGGAGTATGGAATTTCGCTCACAGATTCCGCTATGCCGGCAATGTACAAGATGTGATTCAAACCGCTGAAATCCGGCCGTTCTCCTGCATTGCACACTCGGAACAACGTTTTCATCTCGGCCAAAAAATCGGTATCACATATCAGGGTATTTATCACGAAAGCACAATTACTTCTGTGACATGGAATTTTCGCGGCGGATGGCAGCTATCCTGCGCCGGCGCAGATACCCGCTCCATGGCAGATGCTCTCCGGGCAAGCCGAACTGATAAAACACTGTCAGAAACCCGAACCCGTTACAGAAAATATGTCGATGCTGTCCACGGCCACGGTATCACTGATAATACGGTCATGACACAGGCAGAATACGATGCTCTGGAAAGTCCAGATGCAAACACACTGTATCTTATTCTTTGAAAGGAGTGATACTATGGCATATACAGGAACAGGCACGGAACAAGACCCCTATGTCGTTACGACACTGACAGAACTTGTGGCTTTGATGGGTAATGATATTTATATCAAAATCGGAGCTGACATTGATGCCAGTCAGGAGGATGCTTATAAAGAGCCGGTAGCATCCTATGTTTCATTAAGGGGTCATATCTACGCAGATGGGATTAAAACCATCTCGAATGTAATTGTTGAATATCTTAACGCAATATATATAGAAAACTGTGATATTAAAAATATCTTTTTCAAGAACTGGATTCACCGGAAAACAGGTTCAGGGGAATCCGTAAATACTATGAGGTCTACAATAAAAAATTGTTCATTCTCAATGGAAATGGTAGATGACGGAAATGGCTTTGATTTGCTTGGAAAAAGCAGTTCTTTTAACAGTCCTTCCAATGTTGAGAACTGTACATTTTATGTTAAGTTCACATCAGGTACAACAGGACTTATAGCATCAGCAAACGTATTGAAATATGTTAATGTGGATAAGTGCACGTTTATGTTTGAAAATTTAAAATGTTCACATCTATCATTAGCAGGGTCTGGTTCAAAAGTTGACAATTGTGCATTTATTGGCAATATCACAATTTCGACAACTACCGACAATACAATTACACCCTTTACTAACGACTCGACTTATACAAAATCAAAAATCATTTTCGCATTGAATATTTCGTCAGACACAAACTTCAAGCTTTTTTTCGGAAGCTATGTAAGGTATGTTATGGTAGATAAGGATGTTTTAAGTGAAAATATTTCAATTAGCTTCGGTGATTCCACCTGCCGTGCACTCACGACAGGTCAAATTCAGTCACAGCAATATCTAGAAGATATTGGTTTCCTGCCATAATGAGGTGATTTTATGTCATGGAGTACAGAAAACTGGGTTCAGGACGACACCAAGCTGTCCGGTTATCCGTCACCAGCCGGAACAGCTTACCCCGAAGCGTTTTCACTTGACGGTTTTGTTTCGCTATGGGGAAAATCAGCAAGTGGGTATTTTATCCCGTCGGAAGATATTTCGCCGTTTTCGATTGACGGATTCGCCTTGGTATGGCTATTTAATAATAGCTTTGGTGGCTATCCACATCCTGCGGAATTTCCTCCGGAAAATCCTTTAACCTTGATGTTAGGTAGTGT